>JAZNFD010000193.1:0-12068 GCA_045588975.1 Acutalibacteraceae bacterium
AACCTCATTTTCGAATCAATAAAAGGATTTTTCAACAGCATTTTTGCATAACAAAAAATTATTCCCTGCCGATATGTCCGGCAGGGAATTTTTTATGAAAATAAATTTCTAATAATCACCCAAAAGGATCCCTCTGTGTATTTTTTATGTGTTCTGTCAGAAACATCGTTATCATTGACAAGAAGATTATCAAAAATCCCGTTTCCCCCGTTTTCTTCCGCAACAAGCACGGAATTCGCGGTATCACCTCTGAAACCTGCACGGAAATTCGTCGCAACAGAGTTGAATTTTCCGTCCGCTTTAAATGCAATTTCTCTTCCGCCTGCAGATGTATACCAGAAACAGAAGCAATTATCAAAAATACTCGAAACACCATTTACCGTTCTGAAGCCGATACAAAATTGGTCGCTGTAGCAGAAATCATAAATATTATTGCCGCCCTCATCGAGGAATCCGCAGCTGTTTTCATAATCCGTGTAATCGGAATAATAAAGCGGATGTATATTTCTGAGCGAGTTTGATGAAGATTTAAGATAAACGCCGGTAAAAACATTGCCGATTCTGATATTTGTGAATGTGTTATCGAATCCTTCAACATAAATTCCGACTGAGTCTGTTGATCCCGATCCGATAATATTCACATCGCTTATATCAGCATCGGATGAACCGCTGTTAGCACCGTAACCAACACTAATCCCTACAACTGCATTCTTTATTGAAACATTTCTGACAACGGTTTCTCTGCCGCTGTCAATACTTATACCGTTTGCAATTCCTCTTCCGTCAAGCACGCCGCCCGTCAAAGAATAATTGCTTCCCGGAGTGTGGGTATCGTTTGCCGCATCCTTACCTCCGAGTTTCACAAGAGCACCGCCCTGCCAATTTTCAGCCGCTCGGATTACAGCAAAATTCGAAAGCTGAAGGTCAACACTTTCAGCAGGATTGGCGGGAGTACACAAAGGTTTTTCAATCAGATAAATTCCGTCAGGAAAATATATCGTTTTATTCGGATTGCTGTCAATTATACTCTGAATTTCATCGGAAACCTCGTTCTTACCGTCCGAATTGATATAATCCGTCACTACGATATAACCCAAACCCGACGGCGTTTTACCCTCATAAGAATTCAATGCGGCGGTTTCAGCATTTTTTATTGTATAATCAATGTCAGCTTCGACTGATTCAATAAATGCCTTACCGTTGCCGTAAACAGGAATAGCGGTTTCGGTTCTTTGACCGAAAAGCATCGGAACAACACCTAAGACAAGTATAACCGCAAATATGACTGAGATTGTTTTTTTCATATAATCCCTCCTACCGTAACATTTTATCACAAAAAATTCGGGAGTGCAATCGAATGCACTCCCATTTTTTTAAACGAGGCGAATTGTTACGTTATAATCTGTATACCATACACCCGCCGTGAAGCTTCTGGGTCTGATTTCAACTCTGTCATCATAAACCTCAATAACAAATCCCGTGCCGTTTGCCACACGTCCGCGTATTGTAGGATACATGAACTGCGACAGATTAACGCTGTGGAATGAACCGTCTGATTCAACGCTGTTATAGCCGTAAACATCTTCCTGACCTTCTTTTACAAAACCGTTGTGGATATGACCGCTGAGCATAATAACGTTGTCATACTTTTTAAGGATAGCTTCAACCTGTGCCGACTGGTCACCGATACCGCCATCGTCGGGTTCAGGTTCGGAATCGCCCCATGTTTCGGGGAGTCCGTGTGACTGATTGATGGGCCAATGGCTGACAACAAAAATGGGAAGGCCGTCTTTTGCTGCGTTTTCCATTTCAACTTCAAGCCATGCAAGCTGTTCATCGCTCATATACATTGAAGTTCTGTCTGTTTCGCTTGCAAGAACAATAAAAGAGTAACCGTTAATTTTTTCCGTAAAATATTCATGTTCGATTTCTCTGCCTGTAATTTCTTCGGTATAGCTGATATAATAATCCTTTGCAAGTGAGTAACGGTCATCTTCCGTCCAGGTATCGTGGTTACCCTGAGCAAGAATTATGTTTTTTGCGGGATTATATTTAGCAAACGTTGCCGCAAGAGTTTCCCATTCCTGCTTTTCGCCATGGTCTGTAAGGTCACCTGTTGCAACAAGAGCATCATAGGGACAGGCTGATTTTTCCATATCGTCAAGACCGAATTCAAGAGTAAGCGAGCGATAAAGCTCATCTGTCATATGAATATCGGAAATAACCGCCATATTAAGCTTGCAGGATGAAACATCAAGAGGCTTTCTTTCGGCGGTAAAATCGCCGACAAACGGCGAAGCAAAAATATTAAGAAACGCCATCAGAATTGCAACAAAATTTTTTACAATTGTAATCATAATATTCTCTCCTTTTTATGTATCGGCACAGATTTCATCATTAAAAAGTCCCTGCCGTTTCATTTTTTCTTTCAAAATAAAATACATTGCAAACTGAACAAAGAACGTGACCGCCCATGATACGGGGTATGCCCAGTATAAAAACATAAGCGTTCTGTTAAGAGGAAGGATAAAATAAATCCAGAAGAGTCTTATTCCGCAAGCTCCGAGAAGCGAAACAATCATAGGCTCAAAGGATTTGCCCATTCCTCTTATCTGACTCGCAGCAACATCCATCAGAGAGCAGAAGAAATAAAACGGCATAATCTGAATCATTCTGTCTGCACCGATTGCAATAACATCTGCATCATCAGAAAACAGCCCGACAATTATGTCACCGAAAGCACACCCGACAAGTCCCATAACAACACCGATTACAGTTGTCAGAATAAGACAATGGCGGTAAACTCTTCCGATGTTGGAATATTTCTTTGCACCTATATTCTGCGAAGAGAATGTCATCGTTGTCTGAGCGATTGCGTTGGTGCAGGTGTAAACGTAAGAATCATAATTCGAGCCTGCCGCAATACCTGCCATTGCAACCGTTCCAAATGAATTGACGGTTGACTGAATAACAACATTTGAAACGGAAAACAATGAATTCTGAATTCCCGCAGGAAGTCCCAGACGGAGAATGCTTTTAAGCTCTGTTTTTTCAAACTTCAGTTTACTGATTTCCAGTTTACAGGCATTAGGCATTCTTATAAGATACAGCATAATCAGAATCGCCGAAACATATTGGGAAACGATTGTTGCAATCGCAACACCGCTGACCCCGAGCCTGAACACTATAATCAGAACGAGGTTAAGAATAACATTAATCAGACCCGAAAAAGTCAGAAAATAAAGCGGTCGCTTTGTATCGCCCGTAGAACGTACTATCGCAGCACCGAAATTATAGGCAAGCAATCCCGGCGAACCAAGGAAATAGATTTTAAGATAGAGTGAAGCGAGGTCAATTACATCATCGGGAGCATTCATAAGCCTGAGCATTCCCGAAGAAGCAAAAAATCCGAGTACACCAACCAAAAAGCCGCAAACAACGCTCAACAGCATCGCCGTATGTACGCATTCGTGGATTTTCTTGTCGTCCCTTTCTCCTATATGGCGGGCAACTGTTACACCCGACCCCATTGAAAGGCCCAGAAAAACATTAAGAAACAAATTGACAAGCGAACCCGTTGAGCCAACCGCTGCAAGAGCTTCTTTACCGACAAATCTGCCGACAATAACTACATCTGCCGTGTTATACGCAAGCTGAAGAAGACCCGTGAGCATAAGCGGTACTGAAAAAATAAGTATTTTTTTCAGAAACGGTCCGTTGGTCATATCAAGAGAATATCTCTTTCCCATTAAACTCCCCCTTTTCACAAAAATTATTATATCATCATTTAACGAAGTGTCAAATAAAAAATCCCCGAAATCCGGGGATTTTTATTTTATATTATTTGAATTTAAATGTCTGAACAATAATATTATTCATTCCGAAAAGCATTCTGAAGAACGCAATTATTTTCTGAAAAATTCCCGCCTTTACGTTGATGTACTGGCTGTCGGATATTTTCACTCCGGAATCATCTCTCAATGCTTCGCCATCTGAATCAACCAATGTTGCCGTAAGCATCACGGTACCATTCGATAAAGCTTGAATATCACAGAAATTTTTTCCTGTTCCGATAATTTCTGCGCCTTCGCCGGAAACACTCCATTTAATTAAATTACCGGAATACATTTTATCAACTTCAGCATAAACACGAAGTTTTTCACCGTATTTCAGTGTTACGGTTCCGGGATTGTTAATGATTTTAATACCGTTATATTTCGATGAACCCGAAAGCTTATCCATAATTTCTTCTTCAAGTGTTTCATGGCAAATAATGCACTTTTTGATTTTTTTACCATCTGTATTCTCGGTAGGTTCGGTAATAACAATCCAATCGGAGTCTGTGTGTCCTTTGGCGGAAAGAATAGTTTCTTCACCCATTGTTACACCGCATACTTCACAGACTGTGTAATATTTACCGTTTTCGGTACAGGTTGCTTCAACAGTTACATCTTTTTCAACATGAATATGCGGTTCTTCGTTTTTTGTCCATACTACAGTTACGGTATAATCCTCCGAAGGCATTGTTGAAGGAAGTGAAGGAACCCATGCCAAGAAGGTATATCCTTCCTTTGAAGGTGTTTCAGGCACGGGAACTGTTTCACCGTAAAGATAAGTTTCTACCGTTTCAACGCCGTCAACATTAACGCAGAAATCATAAAGACACCTGTCGATATAAACATCGAGAACAAGCGAGCAATCTGTTGTTACAACTCCCGAAAGCTTTCCTTTTGTCTTGTTCAATTCAAAACCTTCGCTTATAGTATAGTCAGCGGTTACTGTGCTTCCGACAGTACCTCTATATTTTTTGGACTCAGATGTATATCTGCCGTCTGTATCCATTGTGTGTATATTGACAGTATAATAAATATCATCAACGTGAATCCATGTCGCTCTGAAATTAATTCCGTTGATATTATTCATTATACCGACAGCGGGAGTCCAACCGTTGAAAACAAAATTTTCTTTTGAGGGAACTTCGTCAAAAATAATATCTGTGTTATACTCAACGGGAATAACCTTTCTTTCAGAACCGTCCGAAAAAGTTCCTCCGTTGGCTACAAACGTTGCATTATATTTATTGGCAGTCCAGACAGCATAAATATTGACATCTTCATTACCCATTTTGCCAAGATCATATCCGCTTACAATTTTTTCACCATCAAAAGACCATCCGGCAAACGAATAACCGGTTTTCTGAGGAATTAAATCTGGTTCAAAAATAGGTTCATCAAAGAGATAAGGAACACTTAAAAACGGAGTTGTATCACCGTAGTCAACATAAAAATGAGCTTCAAGATTTGCATCTCTCCAGCGTGCGGTTATTGTTGTTGTACCGGCAGGCATTGTTTCGGGAAGCGCCGACCATTCTGCGAATTCATAGCCTTCTCTTTCAGGTACGGACTGCGGAACGGGCATTTCGTCGGCAGGTGTTCCGTAAACAACATCAAATTCTTCAACAATCCCGTTGTATCCTCTGTAAATAAGCTTATAACTGTTAATTTTCCAATCAATATAATATTCGGCATCGGATTCACCGACCACAATAACATTGTTAGTGAAAGTTACGTTTTCCTTGGTAGCATCATCAACCCACGACACAAAAGAATATCCCTCTTTGGTAGGTTCAAAAGTTATATAAACCTTGTCGTCTGTTTTCTGATTTTTCTTTTGAAGAAGCACTTTGTTTTTAGAACTGTCTTCATACAAAGTAACTGTATAAACCTTTTCGGTCTCCTCAATTGCAGAAACGCTCATCGAGAAAATCGCAGGTAAAACCATAAGCACCGATAAAATAAATGCGATTATCTTTTTCATTTTTTATTTTCCTCCCTAAACAAAACACGGAGTCTGTTTTCGTTGATTTGTATATTATACAATATATATATTAAACAGTCAAGTATTGACGAAACACAAAGTCATCAAGACGGAGGTTAAAAACCTCCGTCCTGTACATTATTTCTGTTTTATTTTATTTACAATTACGCCAAGTCGTGTGTCATTAAATGCCTTCTGCTTTTTCTCCTTTGCGGTCAGAGGTTTGATTTCCGCATCGGCATCAATAAACCTTTCCATATTGCCGTCATCACATATAGACGCCTGAGTCAGACATATTCCGCCTCTGCCCTTCAACTGTGCACGGACATAGCAACTTATTCTGTCTTCATATTCGCCAAGACGGATTTCGGAAACAAGACTCGAATCGCCGTCAATCACATCGCTTTTTATAATTTCTCCGTCAGCAATCCATTCAATCACACTGCAATTCTCACCCGAAACAGCTAACACGCCGTTCTCTTCATCAATTTTTATATCTTTGACAACGGGATATGCACCTTCGCCCACAAAATCTTCACCGAGTTCATTCTTTGCATATCGTGCGATTGAAAAGAATCTTCCGTTTTCGAGCGCATCACGGAAATCAGACATCGTGTATTCGGGAATAATAAAGTCCATAAAAGCCGTATCGATTTCACAAATTCTGTGTGCATCGCTGTTGGCAAATCCGAAAACAGTACGCTTGCCTTCGGGAATAATTTTCTTCAAAAGCTCGTCCCAGAGAATCCGATCGCTTCTGTTGGGTCTGTCATACATATTCAGGACTTCTATTCCGAGGCAGGATCTGTATCTCCTCAGCAGATCAGCAAAAAATCTGATATTTTCGGGAACTTTTGCGCAGGAAGGGTCACGGTATGCGCCGAGCCAGTCAGTAGGATGGTTGATGTGAGAAACACCGCCGCTTCTCTCAATCGCTTTGATAGGTCCTTCAAAATCATTTTCCTTGCCGTAAACACCTTCAAAAACATCGTCGGTAAAATATCCGTTGACGTGATTCTTCATAAGTGTGAACATATTGGCTTCAATCGCATGCGGAATACACATAAGTCCCCTTTTCTTTGTGCGGAGATTATCCTTTGTTTTATATGTGCCGCTGAGAACCTGTCTGTATTCATCGGTTGTAAGATGACGTCTGATGCCGTGCCAGAGATACTGAAAACGGAAAAGAGGGATAATGCTCGGTTTCTTATCCCATTCCTTGCCGAGAATTCCGTGCTCCGCAAAAGCAAGAATATCAAAATCGAGGTCATAAAAAGCCGCAATCATATCTGCCATTGTGTTGTTGGCATCGCTGTATGTAGAATGCGTGTGAAGATTGGTTTTATAATGATTATCTTCGTTTCCGAGAAGATGAAAAACATCTTTATAAGGACTTGTTATTTTAAATTTCTTTGCCATACTGCACCTCACAAATAGATTTCCGTATTATTATCCGAATAGCCTTTATTGTTGCCTATGGTATTGAGAAGCATCTCTTTAAGATCAATTTTTACGCCGTTTTTTGAAAGCTTGGGTTCAATCCCGGTAAAAACAAATCCGAGCCTTTTGAAGACTTTTATAAAAGCATCTCCCACAGGAGTGCCTGCGACATAAGGCTGGTCACCCGCAAAAATCGCAACACCTGTTTCGCCCGCAAGGTCAATGAATTTTTTGTTACGAATTGATTTATCAACGTTCACAAAAAGAAGTCGGGCAAGTGTACCGACCGTTATTCCGTTAAGAATTTTCTTGCCGAGTTTCTTGAAAAATCCGTCTCCGTTAAAAATACCGTTGATTCGGTTTATTATTGAATATGCAAACTGATTGTCAAAAAAGTCGTTCAATTCAACGCCGTCTGTATTTTCTCTGAATTCGGGAACACTGATCGATTTCACATCAATTTTTGCTCCGTCATATGAAATTTTTCTGTATTTGGCAGGACTGCCCGTAAGGCACGAAGTACATATGTCAACAAGTGTGTTGCCTTTTTCCGAAGTAAACTTGTTGATGCTCTGAATATGCATATGTCCCGTAAGAACAAGCTTCACACCGTTATCCGCAAGAAAAGACGCGGTATCTCTCCAGTTTTTCAGCTTTGCATCGCCTACAAGGTCAAACACAGGAACGGACGGGATAATCGGGTAGTGGCAGATTGCAATCACTTCACAACCGCTGTTTCTCGCATCATCAAGCTGAATTCTCATCCATTCCGTGAGCCTCTCATCAACCGTGCCTTTGGGATTACCTTCTCCGTCACAGTTAATCGCAAGAAGCCGCAGACCTTCATAAATTTCAGCTACATAAGACAAACTCTGCTCATCAATCGCAAGAGCCTGAGAATATCCGAAATCATTATAGAGTTCTGGTAACATTCGGAAAGGCGTACCCTCAACGTCAATACATTCATCACCGACAAACGCTCTTGATTTCTCGTTATAATCATGACCTGCCGTAATCACAAAAATCTTCTTTCCCGAATCTTTGAGTTTATTAAGCTCTTTTATAAAACTTTTGTGACTTTCAATTTCACCGTTTTTAGAAAGATCACCCGGTATGATTATATACTCTGTTTTTTTATCATTTGCAATGTCCGCAAAAACAGACTTAACTATATCACTGCTTTCAGCCATATAATACTGTTCTCTTTTCATATAATCATCAAAGGCTTTACCGCTTGCACCCAAAGACGGCTCAAAATAATGAGTATCTGTCACAAGATAAAAATCAAAAGGTTTCATATCATCACCCTTTTCAGAAGGATAATTTATTATAACATTATCTCTCACGCAATGCAATAATATATATTCATTTATTGTCTGTTGAATTTATGAAAATGATTTGAATATACAATATATCAATGCAAAACACAAGCTTGTGATGTTTACATTTCAAAAATAGCACTTGATAATGATTTGCCAATATGATATAATTGAAAATAATTTACTTATAAGGGTTATTATGAATATTAGCATTATTCTGCCTTCATTCAATGAAGAAGAAAACTTAAAAATTTTATTGCCGGAACTGAATTCAATCCTTTCATCAATCGGTGCGGATTATGAAATCATCGTTGTCGACGCAAAAAACTCATGCGACAATTCAGAAGATGCCTGCAAAGCGAACAGCGCAAAATATATAAGGCAAACCGATGCGGGTTATGCGGATGCATTCAGAAAGGGAATCAAAGAATCGCTTTATGAACTGATTCTGATAGTAGATGCGGATAATTCTCAGGACATCAGCAAAATTCCGCAGATGTACGCCGAGATATTGAACGGTGCAGACGTTGTTATCGGTTCAAGATACACCGACGGCGGCAAAACAGATGACCCTCCCGTTTCCGTGCTGATGTCAAAGCTTTTGAATAATACATACCGAATTCTTCTCGGCTTCAGAGAAAAAGATGTTTCCACCGACTTCAGAATTTACAAAAAACATATGCTTGACGGTCTTGTAACGGAATGCAACGATTTTGATGTTATTGAAGAAACGCTTTTTCTTCTCAAAAGAAACTTTCCCGATATAAAAATCAAAGAAGTTCCGATTCATTACAGACAAAGAGCAGAGGGCGTTTCAAAAAGGAAACTCCTGAAATTCATTTACGGATATATCAGATTGCTCTTCAGACTCATCGCATTGAGAATCAGAAAGAAAGGATAAACGGCTATGAAAACCGCAGTACTGATACTTGCAGGCGGCTCGGGAACAAGGCTCCGACCTTTAAGCAGAGAAGATATGCCCAAGCAATTTCTGCGGATTTTCAGCAACAATCTTTCTTTTTTTCAGGCAACGGTAAAACGAGCGATGAAGCTTGCCGATGCATCCGATATTTTTGTCCTGACGCAGAAAGCATATTCAAAGCATATTGCTGATCAGGCACCGCAGATTCCCGAAGAGAATATCTTCTATGAAAACCACAAAAAAAATACCGCTCCCGCAATTGCTGCCGCTATGATGAAAATCAATCGTATTTTCGGCGACGCTGTTTCGGTTGTTTTGCCTGCCGACCACTATATCGCAGACGAGAATTCATTTACATCAACCGTAAAAAAAGCAATTGATATCGCAGAAAGCAACGATAAGATAATATCAATCGGAATCGTTCCCACCCGCCCTGATACGGCTTTCGGCTACATAAAATATATAACAGAACTTGAAAACGGAACAATGACCGATACTCAGTTCAAAGAAAAGCCCGATTATAACAAAGCGGTTGAAATGATTTCCGAAGGAAAATGCCTTTGGAACAGCGGTATTTTCATTACCAAAATCTCGTTTATGATTTCGCAGTTCAAACATTATCTTCCCGAAATTTATGATTCGGCCGAAAAATACATCAATGCCGAATCCGAATTGCAAGCCGACAAAATTTATTCGGAAATGCCTTCAATATCCGTTGATTACGGCATTCTTGAAAAAACCGATTCCGTTTTGCTTCTCAAAGGCGATTTCGGATGGGACGATATCGGTTCGTGGGACGCAATGGAAAGACTGCTGTCAAGATCTGAAATTAAATTATAAATCAAATCTTATGTGAGGTGTTTACTTTGAAAAAAGCTCTTATAACAGGAATTACAGGCCAGGACGGCTCGTTCCTTGCAGAACTTTTGCTGAATAAAGGGTACAAAGTTTACGGGCTTATCAGAAGAAACAGCTCAAACGACCTCGGCAATGTCAAACATATCGCAAATGAAATTGACTTTATTTACGGTGATATGACCGATGCATCGTCACTTCGTGCGGCGGTCAAAGAATCCATGCCCGATGAAGTTTATAATCTTGCCGCTCAATCATTCGTAAAGCTCAGCTGGTCACAGCCCGTTTTCACAAGCGAAGTCAACGGCATCGGCGTTTTAAAGCTTCTCGATGCAATAAAAGACATCAGACCCGAGGCAAAATTCTATCAGGCATCAACAAGCGAAATGTTCGGTCTTGTTCAGGAAATGCCGCAAACAGAAAAAACACCTTTCTATCCCAGAAGTCCGTACGGAGTATCAAAGCTTTACGGTCACTGGATAACGGTTAATTATAAAGAAAGCTACGGTATGTTCTGCAGCGAAGGAATTCTTTTCAACCACGAATCCGAAAGAAGAAAATCGGAGTTCGTCACCAGAAAAATTACTTCAGCCGCCGCCGCAATATCTCACGGCAAGCAGGACAAGCTCATTCTTGGAAATCTCGATGCCGAAAGAGACTGGGGATATGCAGGCGACTATGTGGAAGCGATGTGGCTTATGCTTCAGCAAATAAAATCCGACTGCTTCGTTATTGCGTCGGGCGAAAAACATTCCGTCAGAGATTTCGCATCAATTGCCTTTGAAAAGGCAGGAATTTCTCTCGATTGGGTCGGCACAGGTGTTGACGAAAAAGGAATCTGCAGAAACACAGGCAAGACAATCGTTGAAGTTTCGCCCGAATTTTTCAGGCCCGCAGATGTTGTCACTCTTCTCGGCAATCCCGAAAAAGCCGAAAAAGAACTTAACTGGAAAAGAAAAGTTTCGTTTGAAGGTCTTGTTGAATTAATGCTTGAGCACGACATCAAACAAATAATCTGACTGTAAAGGATAAAAGCATTGAAAAACATTTATTTTATTCAACCCAGCTCTTACTATGGCGGTGAAATATGCCTGCCTTACGCATCGGGCGCAATTGCCGCATATGCGTGGAGCATTGATAAAATTAAAGATAACTTTGTTCTTGCCGATATTATTTACCGCAAGGACAGTAAAGAAGTATGCTCCGAAAAAATTTCGGAGCCGTTTCTTATTGCTTTTTCGTGCTATATCTGGAATTTCGAGCATAACAAACTTGTTGCAAAATACCTGAAAGAAAAATTCCCGGAAGCCTATATTCTTTTCGGCGGTCATAATGTCAGCAACACATCGTCCGAGCTGCTTGAAGAAAATTCTTATATTGATTTTCTGATTCACGAAGAAGGTGAAATCCCCTTTGCTCAGCTGTTGCTTGCTCTTTCGGGAGAAAAAGATTTAAGCGAAGTCCCGAATTTATCTTACCGTCAGAACGGAAAAATCATAAAAACCGAGAACGAATTTTATGATGTCCGTGATTTGCCGTCACCTTACACATCGGGAATATTTGATAAAATAATGAAAGGCTCCGATGATGTGTTTTACGGCATAATCGAAACCAACAGAGGCTGTCCGTATAAATGCGTTTATTGCGACTGGGGCAGACAAGCCAAGAATATAAGACAATTCCCCATAGAAAAGGTAAAAAAAGACATAGAATGG
>JAZNFD010000194.1:0-4450 GCA_045588975.1 Acutalibacteraceae bacterium
CCTTTTCATAGCCTGCTTCAAGGGGCGTGATACCCGCAAAATGCTTACTCATAATAACAAGCGGTCCGCCGCTCCAGGCGTGATTCATTGTGCCTCGCCAGGAATCCCAGAATTCCCAGAGAGTAGAATAATCTACGCTCATCATGCCTTCATATCTGCTCTTGATTCTGTCTCTTGCAGCTTCATATTCTCCCATTTTGCAAAGAGCCTCAAGAACATATATTCCATATACGGGCTTGAATTTTCGGTTGTTGTCAGTACGTTTGCAATAATGTCATACTGCTCTTTTTCCGCAAGTCCCGACAAAACCGCAAGTGCATTCGCTCTGTCATCGGGCTTTTTCGCATCTTTGCTTCTGAAGCCGTCTTCAGTCCAAAGATTCTGATATCCCTTTGCGATGGTTTCTTTTCTTTCGGTTATAAACGGGATGTCCTCATCTTTTCCCAGAATCTCTGCCATTTCCTCGGCGGCGGAAAGAGCGTGGTAAACCCATGCGTTTTCGATGGCTGTCATATCCGCCTTTTTGCCCCAGTCGGGCCAATCCCACGAGCCTTTGCGGTGAACGACAAGATTGTTTTCACCGATTTCCCAAAGCTTCAGATAGTCAAGAGAAGCGTCATAAACCTTTTCGATAAAAGCCTTGTCGCCTGTATATTCATAATAAGTGAGGAAGCCTGCGATACCCGCCAGCTGCTGAACGGGAAGCTCAAAATAATCGCCGCTTATCGGCACAACGGTCTGGAGCACTTTTGTATCGTCAACGTGAGAAAGCATCGCTTCAACGCCCTTCTGATACAACAGATAAGAACTGCTGTCCATCGAGTACATCGTCATAATCATTTCGCTTGTAACGTCGCCCCACCACTGCGCTCTTTCTCTGTCGGGGCAGTCCATAAAACTGTCACGCATCGTAACGTAGAGAGTACGCAGAGATTTTTGCCACAGAGAATTAAGAAATTCATCATCGCATTTGAAGTCGCCGCAGAATGAGCTGTCATATCCCGTTTCACGGTACTTCAGAGCAACAACCGTAACGCCTCTCGGTATTTTATAAGTAATGTGCTCTCCGTTAAACCAGCCCAAAGCCTCAAACTCCTGCTCGCCCTCTTTGGTTTTGTAGGTGGTTGAAACAGCACCGATTAAAGTGTTTTCGGTTGTTATCCGGATCTTTTTGCCTGCGGGTGCAATGATTTTAAGATAAGGCGTAAGTTGTGCGTTATACGGAATATCAACGGTGATTTTTTCGCCGAAAAGCTTCTTTACGGTATAGTTCTCATAATCCTTCGAATTCTCATAATCCCTAAGACCGTAATCTTTCAGAAAAGGTATTCCTCTCGGATAAAGCTTGCCGTAAGCACCCGCACCGCCGACGGCATATTCGGTTGCGTTTTCCCAAGAAGAAACGTCATAATCGGCGTTTATCCAATCGCCGATTTCTTTCCTTGCATCGTAATAAATACTGTATTCGGGAAGTCTGTAATTAGGCGGATAAAGTGCGCTGTCAATATAAGCGCTGTTTCTTTTCACCTTCCAGCTTTTATCGGATACTATGGCGATGCCCTCATTTACGGCTTCAAAAATAAATCCGCCCTGACCGCTGCCGCAGTAGGAATAGCTTGTTTCATCATCCCAGAACCAAACCAAGGCGCAAATTGAATTTTCGCCCTCTCTGAGATAAGGCGCAATATTTATGCTGTCATAATAGCCGCTGTTTTCATCGGGGCCTCGTTTCACGCTGCCCTCAAAAACGACGGTTTCTCCGTTTATGTAAAGCCAGTATTTCGAATCGGCTGAGATATGGGCAATAAGTTCATCGGGAATCTTATCAAGACTGACCTTTTTATTGAAACACATCCAGACGTTTTTCTCCGATGGATTTTCCTTATCCCATATCCATTTTGCTTTCCAACCTGTTTTCTCTTCGGTGGAAATCACGCTGTATGCGGGAATGCTGTCGGGAATCGTGTATTCATTTGTGAACGGAATCATTGCCGTATCTCCGAACGAAAAAACAGATGAGATACAAGCCGCCGCTATTGCAAGATATGAAATAATTGTCTGAATAATCTGCATGGAAACCTCCGCAAAATGTATCTTCCGTATTTTTAAAACAATAATATCACAAATAATCGCTTTGTTCAATCGGGAAAAAAATATATATCTGAATCCGACGAGTTTTAAATAACAAAATCAACTTATCGCAAAAACTTGAAAAAATCAAAAGAGAATGATAATATAAATTGATACAAACATTAAAAACGAAATAAAGGAAATGGTTCAAATATGCTCAACAAAATTATTGAAACAGTCAGAGAAGCGGGAAAAATCATTCTTTCGGCGCAGAACAGCGAATCGTCCGTAACCGCCAAGGAAGGCAAGAAAAACTTTGTCACAAAATATGATGTTGCCGTGCAGGAATTCTTATTCAAAGAGCTTGCCGAAGCATTTCCCGAAGCTGAATTTGTCGGCGAAGAGGGTGAAAACAACTTTGAAAGTAAAGCTTTGCGTTTTATAATTGACCCGATTGACGGCACGACTAACTTTATGCAGGACTACCGTTGCAGCTGCATTTCGGTTGCGCTTTGCAAAGAGAACAATGTTATTGCGGGAGTTGTGTATAATCCTTACACAGAAGAAATTTTCAGCGCGGAAAAAGGCAAAGGAGCATATCTCAACGGCAAAAAAATAACGGTAAGCAACCGCCCGCTTTCAGACGGACTTGCACTTTTCGGAACATCTCCCTATCATCCCGAAAACACGGATGAAACTTTTGCGCTTTTAAGAAAAGTCTTTGATTTTTCACGCGATATCCGCAGAAGCGGCTCGGCGGCTTACGATATTTGTATGATTGCCTGCGGCAGATGCGAAGTTTTCTTCGAAAAATCCCTGCAGCCCTGGGATATTGCGGCGGGAACTCTGATTTTAAAAGAAGCAGGCGGAATTGCATTTAACTTCAAAGGCGGAGAAATCGACTTTTCAGCCCCGAACGATGTAGTTTTCGCAAACCCCGCGGCATATGAAGAATTTATAACTCTGCTTTAATTCAGAAATGTCGCCAAGAATGAAACCGGAATATGGTCTTTTCGTTTATGTTTCAGCGACTTTATCGACAGTCAGAACCGCTTCACCGAATGATGAAGCGGTTAATTTTATGATGTAATCCCGACTTTAAATATTGCTTTGTTTTTCGAAACGGAAAGCTCACCGAAAAACAGACAGCTGAAATCATTAACGGCTATTTCCTGCGGAGGGACTACGGGATATTCCGCATTATACGAATCGGATTTATGCTTCGGATTCACCTTGGAGAAAAGATAATTGTATCCGATTCTGTGAACAAACAAGCCGTCAATTTCAATTCTCTGAGGCATAAAACAGGTATAACCGAAATCGTGGTCTTCGGAATTTTCCGCATTAATGATATGGCTTGAAACACCCGTCGGATAAAACTTGCAGTTGCGGATAATCAGGGCGCCGTTCCAGGTTGAGCCGTAATCGGGGCGCAGGTCAATGAAATCTTCTGCAAGAACCGTTGTGTTTTCAATCAGAGCCGTTCCGCTTCCGATAAGTTTTATTCCGTGATGACCGAGAACGGAATTGATGACCGTTGCGTTCAGAACACCCTGATGAGCATCAAAGCGAGAAAATGCACAGCCGTCATACACCAGATTCTTGCAATAATTCGTGCCCGCAATTCCCCAATAATCAATATCGGTAATATCGTTTGTCTGCTTGCAGTTGATGAACTTTGCATTTACCGCCGTTGAAGCTCCGATATCATATGTACCCATTGTTACGGATGTGCCCGCAGAGCCCGTTGTTAAATATTTCTTATGTCCCGTAAACGTTGAATTTTTGACGGTCACGTCGGCACAGCAGGAAAGACTGACAAAAGCCGAATACGGCGCACCCGTTTTGCCCTCGTTTGTTATGCCGTGATATATTCCGTCAATAACGGTGTTTGAGCGTCTGACAAGAATCCCTCTTGAGTAATAATTATATTCCGATGCGTCGTTGTTGGCAATTGTTGTGAATCTGCCGCCTTTAACGGTCAGTGTTTCGCTGTCAACAGGATATGCCGTGGCAGAAGTGATTGAATCAAAATCCCATATCAGCGGAGTATCGGGCGAAATGTTACCATTTTCATCAACAAGGATAACGTCTGTCTGATTGCTCCCCGAATTCTGATTCGCACCCTTGCGGATATACCGCTTGACGTTGGAATCCGTCAGCACAACAAGACTTTTGCACTCAAGAGAAATGCTTATACTTTCCGCATCAATCTCAAGCGGCGAAACCTTGTCGGTTATACTTACCGCACCCTGCGACGGAGCAACGTTGAATATCCACGAATTTCTGTTTTCAACCTCGGTGTCATCGATAATAAACCGTGCGGTTGACCAGTCGGTATCGGTCATAATATAAGCCATATTATCCGCACCGCCGATAT
>JAZNFD010000195.1:0-1739 GCA_045588975.1 Acutalibacteraceae bacterium
GTGGAATTTTCCCCTGCCTGAATTTTTAGAAGCCAATCCCGTTTTTATCGGGATTTTACAGATGCTTTTATCAGTAATTTTAATGATAATCAACCGAAAATTCTTTGTAAACGGTTTCAAAGGACTTGTTCATCGCTCACCGAATATGGATACCCTCGTCGCTCTCGGCTCCGGTGCATCATTTATTTACAGCGTATATGTTCTGATTGCATCGCACGAAAACTTTCTTCACGATTTATATTTCGAATCATCCGCAATGATACTTGCACTTATTACGTTGGGCAAAATGCTTGAAGCCCGTTCAAAAGGCAAAACAACAGATGCAATTAAATCCCTGATGAAGCTTTCACCGAAAACAGCAACAGTAATACGAAACGGAAATGAAATCAGTATTGCAGTTGACGATGTCTGTAAGGGTGATATTTTTGCGGTACGTCCCGGTGAAAGCATACCTGTTGACGGTACTGTGATTGAAGGAAACAGTGCGGTAGACGAATCCGCATTAACCGGCGAAAGCATTCCCGTCGATAAAACCGTCGGTGATACAGTAAGCGGAGCAACGATAAACCGTTCGGGATATATCAAGTGTGAAGCGACACGCGTCGGTGAGGATACAACACTTTCTCAAATCATTAAAATGGTCAGTGACGCAGCTGCAACAAAAGCTCCGATTGCAAAAACCGCCGATAAAGTATCGGGTGTTTTCGTACCGGTTGTTATGGCAATTTCCATTGTTGTTCTGATTATATGGCTTATTCTCGGTGAGTCTTTCGGCTTTGCTTTGACAAGAGCAATTTCGGTGCTTGTAATCAGCTGCCCCTGCGCTCTCGGTCTTGCAACCCCCGTTGCGATTATGGTCGGCAACGGCAAGGGTGCAAAAAACGGGATTCTTTTCAAAACAGCAGCATCACTTGAACTGACGGGAAGAACACAGATTGTTGCACTTGACAAAACGGGAACAATCACCAAAGGTGAACCCGAAGTTACCGATATTATCGGCAGCGAAGAGCTTCTTGAAACCGCATACAGCCTTGAATTAAAAAGTGAGCATCCGATTGCAAAAGCAATAGTTAAACACGGTGAAAATTCAGAAATTTCCGTTTTGGAAACAATGAATTTTGAAGTTTTCCCGGGCGGAGGATTGACTGCAAAAATTAACGGAGAAACCGTATGCGGCGGAAATGCCGATTTCGTCGGTAAATATGCCGTTATTCCGCAAAATCTTCTTCAAAAAGCAACTGAACTTTCATCCGAAGGCAAAACCGCAATATTTTTTGCAAAAGCTGATGAAGCGCTCGGCATTGTTGCGGTTGCGGATATGATCAAACCTGACAGTATCCAAGCCATATCGGAATTAAAAAATATGGGCATCCGCGTTGTTATGCTGACGGGTGATAATAAAATAACCGCCGAAGCCATCGGCAGACAGCTCGGCGTTGACGAGGTTATTTCTCAGGTAAAACCCGACGGAAAAGAATCCGCCATTATCAGGTTACAGAATGACGGCAGGGTTGCGATGGTCGGTGACGGCATCAACGATGCGCCCGCCCTGACTCGTGCCGATATCGGAATTGCAATCGGTGCGGGAACCGATGTCGCCATTGATGCGGCAGATATTGTTCTTGTCAACAGCAAACTTTCTGATGTGTCTGCAGCGATACGCCTCAGCCGTGCAACTCTGCGCACAATTCATCAGAATCTGTTCTGGGCATTTATTTACAATGCAATATGTATCCCCG
>JAZNFD010000196.1:0-14184 GCA_045588975.1 Acutalibacteraceae bacterium
CTTTTACCTCACAGTCAAAACCCTTTTCACGAAGCTGAATGAGATTTTGTTTTTTCTGCCCTGTCATTTTTGAAATTTCTTTCGGCGGAACAAACAGCGTATAACTGCCTTCGCCGAGCTTTTCAAGCTCTCCGAGCGCATAATTGAAATAAATTCTGCCCTCGCAAAGCTCACGGAGCGCCGGATGATAAGCACCGCCGACGAATTCTCCCTCAACGCCTCCGCCCGAATGCAGACCGACTCTGATAACCTTTATCCCCGCATCCTCAAACATCGGGATAAGCCTTGCACACAGCTCAACCGTTTCAGGTATGCCCTTGGGAATGAATTCACCCGCTTGCATAAGCTCGTGAAGCCTTGTCCCTTTCAGCACAACGGTGGGGTAAATCCTCACCGTGTCGGGCTTGAGCTCAACGATTTTTTCTGCGGTTGCAATACTGTCGGCATCCCGCGAGCCGTAAAGACCCGTCATCATCTGCAAGCCGACCTCGAATCCGTATTCTTTCAGAAGCTCGCACGCATCGCAGACCTGCTCTGCGGTGTGCCCTCTTTCGTTGAGCATCAGCACCCTGTCATCAAGACTCTGTGCACCGAGTTCAACTGCGGTTACTCCGTATTTCCTGAGAATTTCACAGATTTCACGGCTGATGCCGTCGGGTCTGGTTGAAATTCTTATTCCTTTAAAAATTCCTTTTTGTATGTACTCATAAGCCGCCTCAAGAAGCGAAAGCATATAAGAACGCTCCACCATCGTGAAGCTTCCGCCGAAAAACGCAATCTCACCGCCTGCCGCTTCGCTCTGCGAAAGAGATGCGATTGCAGTCTGCGCCGCCGAATGAACATCGTCCGCCGCCACTTCATCCCGGCTGCCCGAAATAGTCCTCTGGTTGCAGAACGAACACATATGCGGGCACCCCTTATGCACCACAAAAAGTGCTATATTTACGTGTTTCATTTTATTCCCATAAGCTCAAGAGCTTCCTTTGCGGCGTGCTGCTCGGCAAGCTTCTTGCTTTTGCCCGTACCCTTGCCGATAACATTGCTGTTAAGATGAACCTCAACGCTGAAAATCTTGGCGTGATCGGGTCCGATTGCGCCGACAAGCACATATTCGATATGCTCCTCACGGTTGCGCTGGATAACCTCCTGAAGCAAGGTTTTATAATCCTTTGTTTCATCGAGCGCATCGTGTCTGGGGATAAATCGGAGAATGATTTTGGTTGCTTCTTCAAGTCCGCCGTCAAGGAAAACCGCCGCAAGCACAGCCTCAAAAGCATCCGCAAGGATAGACGGTCTTTCGTTGCCGCCCGTTCTTGATTCGCCCTTACCGAGTCTCAGCGCAGAGCCGATGCCAAGCTCTTTCGCAAAGAGGCAAAGAGCCTTTTCGCAGACTCTTGCCGCTCTGTGTTTGGTAAGTTCGCCCTCGGGTGAGTCAAAATTCTCATAGAAATACTTCGCCGAAACAAAGCCGAGAATCGAGTCTCCGAGGAATTCGAGCCTTTCGTTGCATATTGTGCCGTCGTTCTGCTCATTCGCATAGGATGAATGAGTGAGCGCAGTCACAAGAAGCGAAACATCCTTGAATTTATATCCCAGATTCTTCTGGAGAAGAACCAGTTTTTCATCCATTATACTCTTCCTCTATTCTTCAATCATTCCGGCAAGAGCAGCAACGGAAAAATCTCCGTTAATCTCTTCACCAAGCTCCGTGTCAAATTCATTCTCAACCGCCTGAACAAGCTCACGGATTTCTATTTCGTCTCCCACAAGTTCACCGAGAAGTGTTTCTCCGTCAACATTTGTTTCGTCGCATCCGAGTTCTTCGCAGATAAGTGAAATCAATCTTTCAAGCATTAAAAACTTTCCTTTCGAAATAAATTCAGGAACCGTTTATTAATCCGTGTCAAGCTGACTTTTAAGCTGCTCCAGGCTTCGGGCGGAAAGCGCCTCATACCTGAGCTTTTTATCCTTGATTTTTTCATCGAGCGGCGGAACAAGGCCGAATGCCGCACCCATCGGCTGGAAATTTGTGACGCTTTCATCGCTGATATACCTTGCAAGAGCGCCCGTCATCGTAAGCTCTCCGGGAACGAAAACTTCTTTGCCGAGAATTCTGTTTGCCGCATTTATGCCTGCAAGTATTCCCGATGCAGCGGATTCCATATAGCCCTCAACACCGGTTATCTGACCTGCAAAATAGAGTCCTTCCCTGCCCTTGAACCCGAAATCGCTGCCGAGGTGGCGGGGCGAATCGATAAAGGTGTTGCGGTGCATAACGCCGTAGCGCACAAACTCCGCATCGGCAAGGGCGGGTATCATCGAAAACACCCTTTTCTGCTCGGGAAATTTCAGATTCGTCTGGAAACCGACAAGGTTATACATCGTACCCGCCGTGTTTTCCTTACGGAGCTGAAGATTTGCCCACGGTCTGTGACCCGTCCTCGGGTCGGTTAGGCCTGACGGCTTCATCGGACCGAAACGGATTGTATCGTGACCTCTTGACGCCATAACCTCGATGGGCATACAGCCTTCATAAACACCCTTGCGCTTATCGAATTCATGGGTCGGCGCACTTTCCGCCGTTATGAGAGCTTCATAAAAAGCCTCATATTCATCTTTATTCATCGGACAGTTAATATAGTCCTCGGGATCACCTCTGTCGTATCTCGACTGCATGAATGCTCTGTCAAGATTAATGCTTTCGGCAGTCACGATAGGTGCCGCCGCATCAAAAAAGCTGAGGTTTCCTCCGCAAAGCTCCTTGATTTTATCCGAAAGAGCGGCGGATGCAAGCGGTCCTGCGGCGATGATTGCCACGCCGTCGGGAATTTCCGTGATCTCTTCTCTTATAACAGTTATTTCTTTTCGGGAGAGGATTTTTTCGGTGACGAGTGCGGAGAATTTATCTCTGTCAACCGCAAGTGCGCCGCCTGCGGGCACGGCTGTTGCCTTTGCACACTCAACGCAGAGCGAGCCCATAAGCTCCATTTCCGCCTTGAGCAGACCCGCCGCGCATCCCAGACGCATCGCCTTGAATGAGTTTGAGCAGACAAGCTCTGCCAGACCTTCGCTCGAATGAGCGGGAGAAAATCTGACGGGCTTCATTTCGTAAAGCTCAACCTCGATTCCTCTGTTTGCAAGCTGCCACGCCGCCTCAACGCCGGCAAAGCCTCCGCCGATTATTTTAACCTTATTCATTGTTCTTTTTCTTTCCGGACACCGACTTTTCGTAGCCGCATCCCTCTGCCATACAAACAAGCTTACCCGTTTTCTTCTTGAAGAGAGCCTTGCCGCATTCGGGGCAATTCTCCTCTGCGGGAGCATCCCAGCTCATGAAATTACACTTGGGCCAGTTGCCGCAGCCGTAGAAAACATGGCCTTTCTTGGACTTTCTTTCGATAATCTCGCCGCCGCAAACGGGGCATCTCGCACCCGTATTGACTATCAGAGGCTTTGCGTTTTTGCACTCGGGATAGCCGGGGCAGGCAAGGAATCTGCCGTAACGGCCGGTCTTGATAACCATCATTCTGCCGCACTTGTCGCAAGGAATGTCGGTTGTATCCTCTTCAAGCTGAATCTTGACATTCTTCATCTCAACCTTTGCCTTGTCGAGGGTCTTTTCGAAGTCGGTGTAGAATTCGTCAAGCATCTTGATATAGTCAACCTCGCCGCTTCCGACACGGTCAAGATTCGTTTCCATCGATGCGGTGAATTTAGTGTTGACTATCTTGGGGAATTTATCCCTGAGCAGACCCGTTGTTGCACAGCCGAGCTCCGTGGGAGCAAGCTGCTTTGCCTTTCTCTGGACATATCCTCTCTTGATGATTGTCGAAAGGATTGTTGCGTATGTGCTGGGTCTGCCTACGCCGTTTTCTTCAAGCTCTTTGATGAGTGAAGCTTCGGTGTAGCGTGCGGGGGGCTGAGTGAAATGCTGATTGGGGATAATCTCACGCAGCTTGAGCTTTTCATCTGCCTTGAATTCGGGAAGAACACCCTTTTCGGCATCCTCTTCGGGAAGCTCGTAAAGCTTTGTGAAACCGTCAAACTTGACAGAATAGCCTGCCGCTGTGAAGATGCAGAATTCGCTTGCGTTTTCTTCTTTTGCGGCGATAATTTCTGCCCTGACCGTGTTCTGGACACAGCTTGCCATAAGGCTCGCCATAAAGCGCTTCCAGATAAGATTATAGAGCTTATACTGGTCGGCTGTAAGGCTGCTCTTGACATCTTCGGGTGTCATCGAAGGCACGGAGGGTCTGATAGCTTCGTGGCCGTCCTGAGCATTCGCTCTTGATTTATAATATACGGGTTTTTCGGGAAGATATTCTTTTCCGTAAGTTTTTGTTATATAATCGTTCGCCGCAGCTCTCGCTTCTTCGGAGATTCTGAGTGAGTCTGTTCTCATATAGGTGATAAGACCCATCATGCCGACGCCTTTTACGTTAACGCCTTCGTAAAGCTCCTGAGCAGCTTTCATTGTTCTTTCGGCCTGGAAACCGAGCTTTCTCGATGCTTCCTGCTGAAGAGTTGAGGTGATGAACGGAGGGGCGGGATTCTTTTTTCTTGTGCCTTTCTTGACGGATTTTACGGTATATTCCGCACCGTCGAGGCGTTCAAGATATTTCTTTGCCTGAGCTTCGTTTTCAATCTTGATTTTACCGTTTTCATCGGAATAGAGAGTTGCCGTGAAGGTTCTTCTCTGCGATGTTGCAAGCTTTGCTTCGATAATCCAGTATTCCTCGGGGTTGAAAGCATTGATTTCTTCCTCGCGGTCAACAATAAGTCTTACCGCAACGCTCTGCACTCTGCCCGCCGAAAGACCTCTTCTGATTTTCTGCGAAACAAAGGGGCTGAGTCTGTAACCTACAAGACGGTCAAGAATTCGTCTTGCCTGCTGAGCATTAACGAGGTCAAGATTGACTCTCTTGGGATTCGCCATACCGTTTGCGATACCCGTTTTTGTGATTTCGTTGAAGGTTACGCGGTTTTCCTTTTTGAGGTCAAGACCGAGCACCGTTGCAAGATGCCACGAAATTGCTTCTCCTTCGCGGTCGGGGTCGGCTGCGAGATAGACTGCTTCACTCTCATCAACCATAGCCTTAAGCTCTTTTACAAGCTTTTCCTTGCCTTTGATGAGCGCATATTTCGGAGCAAAATTGTTTTTGACATCAACGCTGAGCTTTGCCGCGGGAAGATCTCTTACGTGACCCTTTGATGCGACAACCTCATAGTCTTTGCCAAGATATTTTTTTATTGTATTTGCTTTTGCGGGGGACTCAACGATAATAAGCTTGGACATTGGTTTTTTCTCCCTGTTAATATATATTGAAGTTTTATTTTATTCTGTAATTTTTTCCGCCGTCGGATTCAAGATATCCGAGAATCTGCAGATTCATGAGCGCTGTTATTACTCTCGGAAGAGGAAGTCCGCTCATTGCGCAAATGTCGTCGGGGTGAAGCGGATCTTCACCGAAAAGATTATAGACTGCGGTGCAGTCGGGGTCAAGTCCGGCAACGCTTCTCTTTTCGACGTGTTTCGGTCTGACCTCTCTGACGGTCAGTCTGATTTCAACGGGTTCATCTCCGATAGCATCAAGATTGAGTCTGTCAGGATACATCGCTGCATACGGTGCGAGGATATCCCTTGCGCTGCTGACCGCTTTTGCTCCGTCTCTGATAAGAGCGTTTGCGCCGTTATAAGCGGTTGTGAGGATACTGCCGGGAATTGCAAAAACGTCTCTCGCTTGCTCGGAAGCTCTGCTTGCCGTTATCAGCGAACCGCTTTTTTCGCCCGCTTCAACAACGAGCACTCCGTGGCTCATGCCCGAAATGATTCTGTTTCTTGCCGGGAAAGTTGCTCTTGAAGCGCTTGTCATGGGCGGATATTCCGTCACGAGAGCGCCGTTTCGGCTGACCTCTCTGCGAAGCGGCTCATTATCTCTCAGATAATCGGAACCGAGTCCGCAGCCGAGAACGCAGACTGTCTTTCCTCCCGATTCGAGTGCGGCTTCGTGCGCCGCGCTGTCTATCCCGAGTGCGCCGCCGCTGACAACAACCGCACCTGCCTTTGAAAGATCCGAACTGATTCTGCGTGCAATCGCAATGCTTTCGCCGCACGGCTTGCGGGTTCCGACAACTGCGATAATAATCTTGCCGCTCAGGCAGCTTATGTCGCCGTCAACGTAGAGAACAACGGGCATGTCGATCAGCTTGCGCAGACCTGCGGGATAAATTTTATCGGCAGGAGTCACGATCTGCCAGCCGTATTTTTCACACGTTGCAACAATCTTCTCCGCATCCTCGATTTTTGTGTTTCCGATTTTTTCAAGCTGACGCTTTGTGAAAACACCCGTAATCATTTTCTCCGTTTCGGAAGAAAAATAAAGCTTTTCGGGGTCGGGGAAAGCGGAAAGAATTGCATCGTTTCTTGTTGAAGGGCCGAGCGCAAGAGAAAGCCAGACCCAGTATTTTTTGTTATCCGTCATCTTTTCAGCTCCCAAGCAAGGATTGCCGCCGCCGCAGATGCATTAAAAGATTCAGCTCTGCCGCTCATCGGAATTGTGACCTGAACGGAGCATTTTTCGATAACTTCTTTTGAAAGTCCCGAGCCTTCGTTACCGACACAGCAGATAACACCGCCGTCCATCGGAACGGTTCTTATATCAACCGCCGTGTTTTTCGGAACGGATGCCAGAGTTTTTATTCCCGTGTAATTTGATTCTGTGAGAAATTCGCAGAGATTATCAGGCTGAATGATATTCATTCTCAGGAGCGAACCCATCGACGCTCTCAGCGCTTTCGGATTATAAACGTCGCATCCGCCGCTGACGATCAATCCGTCAAGACCGAGCGCCTCCGCACTTCTGCAGACCGCACCGAGATTGGAAGGGTCCTGAAGATTTTCGAGGGCAAGATATTTACCGTCGGGATCAAGGGCGGTCTTGCCTGCATCGGATTTCATTTTGCAGATGCAGAAAACGCCCTGAGGGTTTTCGGTATCGGAAAGCTTCTGAGAAACTTCCGAGCTGATTTCATAGCACACGTCGCTTCGGGCAATTATGCCCTCAACGTAGTCGGAATATTTCCACAGAGCCTTGGAAGTGAAGAACGCCTGCTTTATTTCGATACCCGTCTGAACGGCATCGGAGCAGAGCCGTGCACCTTCGAGAAAAAATTCCCCCGCCTCTTTTCGCAGCGAAGCGCTTTCTCCAAGACGGACGGCATATTTGATTTTGTCGTTGGTTCTTGCGGTTATTTTTTCCATAACTCACTCACTATATTGTTTAAATATTTGATACCTTTTATATGTAGTATTTTGTCGAAAATTATATGCAGTATCATGCTGAAAAAACCCACAAAAATGCAGGATGAAATTCAAACAAAAACAAACAATCAGAGATGTAACGAACGCCACATCTCTGATGATTGAATGCTATGATTAGTTGAGAGCTGCCTTTGCCTTTTCGGTAAGAGCAGTGAATGCTGCGGGATCTGCAACAGCGATTTCAGCAAGCATCTTTCTGTTGAGGTTGATGTCTGCCTTCTTGAGGCCGTTGATGAATGTTGAGTAGTTCATGCCGTTCATCTTGCAAGCAGCTGAGATACGTGAAATCCAAAGACGACGGAAATCGCGCTTCTTCTGCTTTCTGCCGATGTATGCATAGTTACCGCTCTTCATAACAGCCTGCTTAGCTGTCTTGAAAAGAGTGCTCTTTGAGCCGTAGTAGCCCTTAGCCATCTTGAGTACTTTATTTCTTCTCTTGCGAGTCATGAGTGCGCCTTTAATACGAGCCATTTTTTATATCCTCCGTTATTATCTGATAGTTGAATTACAAGAATTATTTATAGGGAACAAGACGCTTGATCTGCTTGCAGTTTGTTACGTCAGCAACAGTTGTTTTGCGAAGGTTTCTCTTGCGCTTTGTGTTCTTCTTGTTGAGAATGTGTGACTTGTAAGCATGAGCGCGGATGGACTTGCCGCCCTTTGAAATCTTGAAGCGCTTTTTTGCACCGCTGTGAGTCTTAATCTTAGGCATAGTTATATTTCCTCCTTAATAATTATAAACCTTTTTTACTTAGAGCTTTTCGGAGCCAGGAACATCAGCATCTGTCTGCCTTCAAGCTTGGCAGGCTTTTCGACACTTGCACAGTCAGCCATAGCTTCCGCACAACGCTGCATTGTTGATAAACCGAGATCGCTGTGAGCCATCTCACGTCCTCTGAAGCGGATAGAAACCTTGACCTTGTTGCCTGAAGCGATGAACTTGCGGGCATGGTTGATTTTGGTTTCAAAATCGTGGGTGTCGATGTTGAGAGAAAGTCTGATTTCTTTGATTTCGATAATCTTCTGGTTTTTCTTTGCTTCCTTCTCTTTCTTTGCCTTTTCAAATCGGAATTTACCGTAGTCCATAATTTTGCATACGGGCGGTTTTGCCGCAGGAGCAATCTTAACGAGGTCAAGATTCTTGCTTTCGGCAAGTTTGAGAGCTTCTGATGCCGACATAATGCCGAGCTGCTCACCGTCATTCGAAATAACTCTTATTTCTTTATCACGGATTTCCTCATTGATCTGCTGTTCTTTGCTGCTGATGTTAAAGCACCTCCAAAATAAAATTAAAAGCGAGGGCAGGAAATCCCGACCTCGCATAAAATCAACGCTCTTCACGCACTTGTTGTGCATAAAAACTTAAGCTATTGACCGACGCGGGGCATTTCCCGGAAGGTGAGAGCGAACCTGCTCTGCTTTATTGTGCAAGCTATTTTAATATATCTCCCTCGGTTTGTCAAGGGTTTTCGGAAATTTTTTTACTTTATTTTTCCGATAAGCATTATTCCGACCGAAATCAGCAAGCCGATTCCGAGGAAAACAGCCGCCGTAAGACCGTTGAGAATAAAGCCGAGCGATGTTGCATAAAGCACGGCGCAGACGATGAACGCAAGAGCCGCAAGCACAATCTGAACAATTGAGCCGAGCTTTCTCTTTGTGGTTATGCTGCACGATGCCGCAACGGCTCTGAGCATTGAATAAGCCGTGCCGTCGTGAACAATTCTTGCGGGGAGTCTGTCACAGACGGCATCTCTTCTTCTCTTGAAGAGTCTGCCCGCAACGGACGAAAGCACCTTGAAATTCTGCTGAGGCATACCGAAGCTTTCCGCGATAAGCTCTTCCGTGACGTTGACGTCGTTTGTGCGGATAAGCACCTGAATTCCGTTTCTTTCAAGCAGTCTGAAATATCCCTCAAGGTTTTTGTCAACCGCATAGCTGACAACAAAAAGCGCCGCTATTTTGCCCGCAACGGCAAGGTACATAACCTTTCTTCCGCTGTGCGAATATCTTTCTTCAATCGTCTTTTCGGGCATTTCAATGTTATGGTTGACCAGAAGGTTTCTGTTGCCGAGAAGAACCTTCTGATTATGGATTCTTGCAGCAATGCCGAGCTTATCTTCATAAACAAGCTCTCTTACGGGAGGCAGCAAATCCTGTCTGCCGTCAATAACCTGCTCAAAGCTTTCTCTGAGAGGACCGCCCGATTTTATAATAAGCGCCGCCGCATAGAGAAGCACGTCGTCAATACGGATATTCTTGAAATCCTTCATGCCGTGCATCGTACAGCGTGAACGGTCAAAAATATCGGCTGAATCAAGCACAACTGCGTTTGCAGCAGCCGTTTTTTCAGCTGCGTCAAGACCCGAAATCATCGTGCCCGTAATATTAAGATCTCTGTTTGAGCTTCTTGCGATGAATGCGGGGATAAATGATGAAAATACGGGCGCACACATACAGAATGTGCAGGAAAATCCCGAAAATGCACTCATTACGCTCTTTTCGACCACGCCTGCGATTATCGCAACAACCGCCGCTGCACCGAATGCCGCAAGCACAAGAATCTGAGTCAGCTTTTTGTCGCTTGAATCTGTTTTTGAGTTCTTGATAAAATCCGAAGGGAACGAGAGCTTTGACGAATAAAGAAGCTCCGCATTACCCATCATGAGACCTCTGCCGAGTTCAAAAATTTCCGACTCGTTTTCAAACGGGTGAACCGCATACATATTATGTTCGTATTTATACGCACACACTTCAAAGTTGCTGATGATTCTTTCCGCATCGATTTTATCAGCAATCTTGCTGATAAGCACGGCGAATACCGCCGCCGCAGAGAAAACGGTGGTTTCCGTGCCGTAACCGCCGACAACCGCCGCAAGAGTATTCTGAAGCACGGCAACAACTATCGACAGACTGACTGCCGTTGAACTTGTGATTTTCTTTTTCATAACCGACGTGAGACCGTCGATGAATCTTACGCTGTCAAACGCAACCGCGGCAATCAGCAAGACCGCATTGATAACGCACATCACCGTTGAACCGTCAACGAAAATGCTTGTTTCGATTGAAAGCTTTGAGGCAATGCCGGGGATAAGATTGACTATCAGCATCGCAAGTGCAACCGCACCGACTGTGATAACACCCTTTGTTGCCCGTTTTGAATCGTCGCTGAGTCTTTTATGGATTGAAGCTCGCTCCGCAACGGAAGAATATTCGTTTGCAACGGGTTTTTCCTCTTCCTTTTCAAGTTCAAGCTTCTTTTCTTTTTTCTTCTTCGCTTTTTCGACTTTTGCAACGTCCTCGGGAGGAGCTTCAAAATCGCCGTCAAATTCGGAATCAAGATCTATAGCCTCAATCAGCTTGAAATTCTTTGCTTTCTGCTTACGCTTTTCCCAAAGCTGAACTTCAACATCATTCTCGCTTGCCTGATCGGGAACGGACTCATCCTCATCGTCAAATCCCGTAAGCATAATCTGACCTTCAACAACATCGGAAACCTCCGCGTGCTTTTTGTCCGATTTGCCGATAACATCCACTTTCTTTGTTTTTTCGTCAACAATTTCCTTGGCGTCCTCGGCTGCAAGCACCTTCGGCACCAGCTCAAGTCCGTTTTCATCTGTTTCGCCTGTTTTCTTGACCACGATGCCCGGCTTATCTATCGGACCGTCCTCAACGGGGTCCATTTCCGCTGTATTTTCAAGCTTCAGAGTTGTGAAAAATCTCGTTTTATAGTCGGACTCCCTGATGTGAACCTCTTCCTCTTTTTTCTCCTCGGGTTTAGCGAAGAAATCGGAAGCGGATGAATCGCCCTCATAGAAAACCTTTATTTCCGAAGGCTCTTTCTTTTTGGTTTTAGGCGGCTCTTCTTTTTTCTCTTCCGCAGCTTCATTCTGCCATGCAAACATTGACCCGGCGGGTTTCGGAAGATCCTCGGGCACAATAACCGTTTCTATTTCGAAAAGAGTTTCATCAAATTCATATGTTTTCTCAAAAAATCTTTCCTGACCGTCAACATCCGTATCATCCGACACGGAAGAAATATCCAGAATCTCCTTTTTCGGCTCTTCCGGAATCGGCTTGACGGTGAAAATACCCGTATCAAACTCACGGCTGAGAATTTTTTCGAAATTGCCTGCGGGAGTTGAAACCTCAGGCTTCTTTTTCGGAACATATTCTTCGCCGTTTGTCTGGGCAATCAGCTTGTCGATATCATCGATGGACCAGGTTTTTGAAGGTTCGTCCGAAGCATCGGCTTCCGACTTCGACTTCCTGACCTGCGCAAGAATATCCTCAAGCTCATCAGCGCCCGAAGTGTTCTTAATATATTCGTCCAAAGTCTTCACCTACCTGTTTTTTGCAATTTCATACATTAAAATCCCCGCCGCCACGGAGGCATTGAGTGAATTGATTTTTCCTTTCATCGGGAGAGAAACAATAAAATCACATTTCTCCCTGACAAGTCTGCTCACGCCCTTGCCCTCGGAGCCGACAACAAGCGCAACGGCACCCGAATAATCCTGCTTATCCCAGCGTGTGCCATCCATATCCGCACCGTAAACCCAGAATCCCTTTTCCTTAAGCTCATCAATCGCCGACGGAAGATTGGACACTCTCGCAACGGGCATATATTCAACCGCGCCTGCGGAAACCTTACCCACCGCATAGGTGAGAGCGACTCCCCTTCTTTTTGGAATTATGATTCCGTGTGCGCCGCACGCATCGGCGGTTCTGATGATTGCACCGAGATTATGCGGGTCTTCGATTTCGTCGCAGATTATAACAAAAGGCTGCTCGCCCTTGCTTTCGGCATTTTCAAGAATATCGTCAATCGTCGAATATTCGTGCACTGCCGCCCAGGCGGCAACACCCTGATGATTCTCGCCCTCGCAGAGCTTGTCAAGCTTTCTGCGGTCTGTTTCTTTGATGACAATGCCCTTGTCACGGCACTGACCTATTATCTTTCCGACGGAGCCGCCCCTCTCTCCTTTTGCAACAAGAAGGCAGTCGATTGCCCTGCCGCTCTTGAGAGCTTCCGCAACGGCATTTCGCCCGATTATCAGTCCCTGTCGCTCATTCTGCATTTCCATAAAGCAGACTCCTCCTATTTTTAGTCATATTCAATTGATTATATCACAAAACAACACTTTTGAACAGTATTATTATAATATTTACAAAAAATTTTTTTGTCATTTATATGCACTCGGATAAAAAATGACAGTTTTTACCATAATTGTATGTAAAATTAATGTGTATCGGATTTATAATGCGAAAGGAATAACAATTATGGAAAAAATAACCGCTATTGACAGACCCGATTTTTCGGACAAGCTGTGGGACAGAGGAATTCTGATTCTGACCTGCTCCGTCTGTTTTGTTTCGGGTTTCATTCTTTCGGGTGCGGAGCTGATGTCCATGCTCATCCCTCTGAGCATCGGTCTTGCTGCCGCATTTACGGGATATGAACTGGTTTTTTCGTGCATCGGCGGCGTTGCGGGTGCGGCTCTGCGGCTGAGCGCGGGAGATATGCTGAGCGCCGTTCTTCCGCTTGCGGGAGTTGCGGCAACGGTTTTTATTCTCGAAAAAATGAACATAAAGAAAAAAAGACGGCTGATTCTTTCGGTCAGCGTTTTTGCTTTCTGTTTCGTATGCAAAACGGCAGTTATGTTCTCGCAAGTGCCGTCGCTCAATGAATTTATCCTTATTTTCTGCTCGTCGCTTCTGTGTGGCGCTTCGGTTGTTTTCTATTCAGGCACGGCAGACTGCATAAAACGCAGACAGAATATTTATATGCTGGATAACCATTCGCTCGTCTGCATCATCGCAAGTCTCTGCTCGATTCTTCTCGGCTCATCGGAAATCAGCATTCTCGGCTTCAGACCCGCCAGATTCTTCGGGTGCTTCGTTATTCTGACGGCGGCATATCTTTTCAGCCGCTCGGGCGGAAGCATCGCAGGCGTTGCTCTCGGAGGATGCATTGCCGTTTCGGGCACGAGCGTTGCTCTGAGCATATGCTACGGCGTCTGCGGTCTGCTGTCGGGTCTTTTCTCGAAATTCGGCAGATTTTTCTGCGCCCTCACGTTCTCTCTGACAGCAGGGATAGCGGGGCTTCTTGACGGCTCCTCCGAAGGTATTTCCGTTTTTGCGGAAGCGGCGGCGGCATCGTTTGTTTTTGCGGTAATACCGGGCAAATATCTGCGCAAAATCCGCAACGATATTCTGAATCCGGGCGTTTTACGTATGGAAACGGAATTCTGCTCCGCAGGCGAGAGACTGAAGGATGCCGCAAAGGCAATAGGCTCGGTTTCGCAGTGCGTATCATCGGTTTCAAAGGGAATAGAAGCTCTGTCACCCGCAACGGATATTATGGTCTGCATGAGAGTGAGAGAACGAATCTGCGCAGGCTGTCCGCTCAAGGACACCTTCTGCCCCGAGGAGGGCGAATTCTCCGAAATCACAAAGAAGCTTTCGCAGGGCGAAACTGTCGGATGCGAGGATTTTTCGGTCAATTTCAATTCCAAATGCCCGAGCGCACCAAGGCTCGCGGACTGCTTTAACCGAGTGTATGCAGGTCAGCGTGCGGTCAACATAATGCAGGCAAATTCCGCCCGCAACCGAGAACTTGCCTGCAGTCAGTTTGACTGGGTTTCGGCTCTTCTGCGTGAGCTTTCCGAGGAAATCGGCAGAGGGTCTCAGGTGCTGTTCAACAAAGAAAAAAGTGCAACACGTGTGCTTGCGGACAACGGATTCAACGTTCTTTCTGTCCGCTGTGTGTGTCCCCCGTCGGGCGCTCTGAAGCTGACCTGCATCGTTGAGGATATCCCCGTGTCAACCTCGCTTTCACGCCTTACGGCAGAGCTTTCCCG
>JAZNFD010000197.1:0-11121 GCA_045588975.1 Acutalibacteraceae bacterium
CGGTAAAGCAGGTCAAAGCAAATCTTGCCGCAACTTACGAAACAATTCCCGTAACCGTCAATTACATCGAAAAAGACGGCAAGGCTTGCGGCTACGGTGTTTTTACCTCGGACATGAAAGCCGACGTTGATGTTTATTCCTATGCATTCGTAAAGCTCACCGCAAAACCCTCGGGCTACGGCGAAGGTTATCTTCTCCTTGCCGATTTCGATAAAGACAGTTTCTATAAAGCAGACAAGCTTTATTCCGAAATCTATAACTTCAATCTTGCAAACGGCTCGGCTTCAACCTATGTTTCCAATCATACAAGAATGATTGACCGCAACGGCACATTCCGTCAGGACTGGACTCTGCTTACCGATGATTTTGTAAAGAATCTCGGCGATGCAAAGTATTTCCTTTCATCGAGATATTATAATGAAAACGATAAGGGCAGAAGAGCCGATGTTATGGAGCTTTCAAATGCTTACAGACCCAAAATCGTTGTCAAAGACATCCTCGGTGTATGGTATGTCAACGATGCAAACGGTATGCATTATCTCAAGAAAAACGATTCGGGTTTTGCAAATATGAATCTTGCCAACGGTGAAGAAAGAGTTCTCACTCAGTTTGAGGGCGATTATTATACCGACTATATGCAGTGCGGAAAATATCTCATAAACAGAAAAAGCCTGGTTATGACCGACCTTATGACCGGCGCAACACAGACTTTCAAGGATATTGATATTACTTCGGCGGATGTATTCTCCGTCAGTCCCGACGGCACAAAGGCTGTCTTTGCTTCTTACGGCGAAGTCAACGCAAACGGTGTTCCGGTGCAGAAGCTTATCTACTGCACAGCCGACGGCTCGGCAGAGCCTGCAATCTATGCAGAACCCCTTCTTTTTGATGAGAGTGCGGGATTTGTGTGGGTTGACAACGAAAGAGTTATGAGTGTCCGCGCACTCGACGGCACGGGCGAAAAAGTCGGCTCGGTTGTTTATACTTTTTAATTAAATGCAAAGTGCAAAATGCAGAACGCAAAGTTATGGGTCGCTCCGAATATATTTTGTAGGGGACGGCGTCCTCGACGTCCCGTGAAATCCGATAAAATAGTACAGATTGTTTCTTCTTAAGGAGTTGTAATTTATGAAAAAACCATTTTATCTGGTTGCATCTGTATTTCAACTGTTAATCGGCATAGCCGGAGCTTTGGCGTTTGCAGTATTGGCGGCAGACGGTGAAATTGAGATTTTGTCCAAATGGACAATGACATTTGCTTTGGCTGTTTGTTTCATTGTAATCGGAATCAAAGAAATCAAGGATTACAAAACCGCTCAATAAAAAAGGCGGGAGAAATCTCCCGCCCTGCAATATCATATATTCTCTTCTCTGAAATCAACAACAAGCTCCTGCTTTGCGGGCTTGAGCTGGGTATATTTTACTCCCGCAGAGTCAAACATACGCTTTGATGCTCTTGTGCCGGGAGTGTCCGCATATTTATCCGAAAGATAGAAAACCTCTTTTATTCCGCACTGAATGATTGCTTTTGCGCATTCGTTGCAGGGGAAAAGAGCAACATAAATCTTGCAGCCCTCAAGGCTCGAACCGCCGTTGTTGAGGATTGCGTTAAGCTCTGCGTGGCAGACATAGGGATACTTTGTGTCGTATGTTTCGCCGGTGCGCTCCCAGGGGAAATCGTCATCGTTGCAGCCTCTGGGGAAGCCGTTGTAGCCGACGGACATAATCTTATTGCTGTTGTTGACTATGCAGGCGCCGACCTGAGTGCTGGGGTCTTTACTGCGGTAAGATGAAAGAAGGGCAATGCCCATGAAATATTCGTCCCACGAAATATAGTCTTCTCTTTTCGGCATAAGTATTCTCCTTTGAACGGATGTATTAAAGGCTTCTCCTTGAGGAGAAGCTGTCACGAAGTGACTGATGAGGTGATTGCAAAGCAACATCTGTCTGCACCTCATCCACCGCAAGCGGTCCCCCTTCCCCTCAAGGGGAAGGCTTTTAAGAAATTTTATCACAAACAATCAAATTTTACAATATAAAAAAATAATTCCGAATTCCGAATTACGAATTCCGAATTAATCAAGAGGTGTATTATGGGTCTTTTAAAGAAAATATTCGGTGACTATTCCCAGAAAGAGGTCAAAAGAGTCAGACCTCTCTGCAACAAGGTTCTCGACCTTGAAGCGGAATATGCAAAGCTCACTGATGAACAGCTACAGGCTAAAACTCCCGAATTCAAGCAGCGTCTTGCAAACGGCGAAACGCTTGACGATATTCTCCCCGAGGCATTTGCCGCCTGCCGTGAGGCGTCGTGGCGTGTCATCGGTCTCAAGCACTTCCCCGTGCAGATTATCGGCGGTATCATTCTCCATCAGGGCAGAATCGCCGAAATGAGAACGGGTGAAGGCAAAACTCTCGTTGCAACTCTCCCTGCATATCTTAACGCACTTTCGGGCAACGGCGTTCACATTGTTACGGTCAACGATTACCTCGCACGCCGTGACAGCGAGTGGATGGGTAAGGTTTACCGTTTTATGGGACTGACCGTCGGTCTTATCATCCACGAAAAGGAAAATCCCGAGAGAAAAGAAGCCTATGCCGCAGATATCACCTACGGCACCAACAACGAAATGGGCTTTGACTATCTGCGTGATAATATGGTTGTTTATAAGGAACACAAGGTGCAGAGAGGCCATAACTTTGCAATCGTCGACGAAGTTGACTCAATCCTTATCGATGAGGCAAGAACTCCGCTTATCATTTCGGGCAGAGGCGAAAAGTCCACCGACCTTTATAAGATGGCTAACCGCTTCGCTCTCACTCTTAAATGCACAAAAATCAAGGAAGTCAACTCCAAGGAGGAGGTTGACGACCTCGTTGACGAAAGCTGTGACTACGTTGTTGACGAAAAGGCAAAGACCGCAACCCTCACAAAGAGCGGTGTTGCCAAGGCAGAGGCTTTCTTCAATCTCGAAAACCTTATGGATGCCGAGAATATGACAATCCAGCATCACATCAATCAGGCTCTCAAGGCAAACGGTGTTATGCGCCGTGACGTTGACTACGTTGTCAAGGATAATCAGGTGCTTATCGTTGACGAATTCACGGGCCGTATCATGATGGGCAGACGCTATAACGAGGGTCTGCATCAGGCTATCGAAGCAAAGGAAAATGTTGATGTTGAGCACGAGAGCAAAACTCTTGCAACAATCACGTTCCAGAATTATTTCCGTCTTTACACAAAGCTTTCGGGTATGACGGGTACGGCTATGACCGAGGAAACCGAATTCAACCAGATTTATAATCTCGACGTCATCGAAATCCCCACCAACAAGCCGATGATAAGAAAAGATATGCCCGACGTTGTTTATAAGACCGAGCAGGCAAAATATATGGCTGTTATCCAGACTATCGAGGAATGCCACGCCAAGGGTCAGCCTGTGCTTGTGGGTACGGTTTCGATTGAAAAATCAGAGCTTCTGAGCGCACTTCTCAAGAGAAAGGGCATCAAGCACGAAGTCCTCAACGCAAAGCATCACGACAAGGAAGCCGAAATCGTTGCTCAGGCAGGTAAGCCCTATGCCGTAACGATTGCAACCAACATGGCAGGTAGAGGTACGGATATAAAGCTCGGCGGTAATGCCGAATATCTTGCAAAATCTGAGCTTCGCAGAAAGGGTTATTCCGAAGAACTTATCGCAGAGGCAACTGGATTTGCAGAAACCGATAACGAAGAAATCCTTCAGGCAAGAGCCGAATATTCCGCTCTTGAAAAGAAATATGACGATGAAATCGCACCTGAGGCGGAAAAAGTGCGTGAAGCGGGCGGTCTTTTTATCATCGGCACAGAGCGCCACGAATCAAGACGTATCGACAATCAGCTCCGAGGCCGTGCGGGCCGTCAGGGCGACCCCGGCGCAAGCCGTTTCTTCCTCTCGCTTCAGGATGACCTTATGCGTCTTTTCGGCGGTGACAGAATCACGGGAATTATGAATACTCTCAAAACTCCCGAAGATATGCCCATCGAAGCAAAGATGATTTCAAGCACCATCGAAAGCTCGCAGAAGAAGATTGAAGGCAGAAACTTCGGCATCAGAAAGAGCGTTCTTCAGTATGACGACGTTATGAACCGCCAGAGAGAACTTATTTACAGACAGCGCAATCAGGTGCTTGACGGCGAGGAGCTTAAGCCCGTCATTATGAGAATGATTGAGGGAAGCATCAACGATGCGGTTGATTTCTTCTGCTCAAACGGTATGTCAAAGAAGGACTGGAATATCGACGGTCTGCGTGATAAGTTCAAAGGCTGGCTCACAACTCCCGATGACTTCACCGATGATTTCGACAAGGAAGAAGCAAGAGAAATGCTTCTCGACAGAGCGCACAAGATTTACGAAGCGCGTGAGGAGCAGTTCGGTGTCGGCGAAGACGGCGAACCCATCATGCGTGAACTCGAAAAGCAGATTCTTCTGCGCAACGTTGACAGACAGTGGATGGACCATATCGATGCTATGGACCAGCTCCGCAGAGGTATCGGACTGCGTGCATACGGTCAGACCGACCCCGTTGTTGCTTACAGAAACGTCGGCTCGGATATGTTTGACGGTATGACCGAGGCAATCCGTGAGGATACCGCAAGGCAGATAATGACTGTTGTTATCAAGAGTCAGGAAGAAACAAAGCGTGAGCAGACCGCAAAAATCACCGCAACAAGCGGCTCTTCCGACGGCACGGATAAGAAACAGCCCGTCCGAAAGAAAGAAAAGGCAAGACCCAATGATCCCTGTCCCTGCGGCAGCGGAAAGAAATATAAGAACTGCTGCGGCGACGTAAGAAAGCAATAAAATTAAAATCCTCCGACAGTAGTCGGGGGATTTTGCACATATCTTAATAAACTTGTAACTTTTTTGCCATTCTTTTTGTAATTACGCCCCGTTATAATCATAAATGTCCGAGGGTGATTTGATTTTCAGAGGTGAAACTGATGTATACCGTACTCGTCTGCGATGATGATATCGCAATTCTTGATTCCGTTGAAATTTATCTTAAGCACGAAGGGTATAACGTGTTGCGTGCCGAAAACGGCAGGCAGGCACTCGAGCAGGTTGAGAATAACGAGGTGCATTGCGTTATTCTCGACATAATGATGCCCGGTCTTGACGGACTTCAGGCAACATTGAAGCTGCGCGAGTCGCACAACATACCGATAATCCTGCTTTCCGCAAAGAGCGAGGATACCGACAAGATAACGGGTCTTTCCTTCGGTGCGGATGACTATGTGACAAAGCCGTTCAACCCTCTTGAGCTTATGGCGAGGGTGAAATCCCAGATAAGGCGGTTCACTTCGCTCGGCTCAATGGAGAAAAAAGAAGGCGTTATAACAACGGGGGGACTTTCGCTTGACGTTTTGGCAAAGGAGCTGACTCTTGACGGCGAACCCGTGAAGCTTACCGCAACGGAATACGGAATTATAAAGGTGCTTATGGAAAATCTCGGCAGAATCCTTTCCTCCGACCAGATTTATGAGGCGGTGTGGGATGAACCTGCGTTTGACTCCAGAAAGACGGTGACGGTGCATATCAAGCGCATCCGTGACAAAATCGAAATCAACCCCAGGGACGCAAAATACTTGAAGGTGGTGTGGGGCATTGGCTACAAAATCGAAAAATACTAAAGCGATAAAAATTACCGCCCTTGTTCTGGCGGTTGTGATGTTTCTTGCATCGGGTTTCTTCGGCAGTCTGTTCATAAGAAGCTTTGCTCATTATGCGGGTGACGTGAGTAAAACCTGGTTTGAAACTCCGTCGTTCCGCTGGCAGATGAATCAGTTCATAACCGATATGTTTCACTCGGCGCAATATCTGACAATCGACAGTATCAACGATTTTCAGAATACAACTCACGGAAAGGAAATAAACCAAAGGTGGCAGTCTGAGGCGGAAAGGGTTTCGCAGGCACATGATTTGCTCGCAAATTCGGTTGTTCAGGTTCATCACGATGCACAGAACCGATACAGATACTCGTTGGTATATAATAATGTCACTTTTTATTTCAACTATGACGGCAGCTACATTTCCGAAGAGGAGTTTTCGGATCTTTATTATGTTGACCATAATGAAGAAGTCTATGCTGATGAAGAATCGACAACAATTGTGGAAGTCCCCGTATCGATTGCCGATAACAAAATCGTATACACTCAGGTTTATGCCGAAAACCCCAAGCATGTCTATGACCCTCATGTCACGGGCAATGTTCCCGATTTTGTAAGAGATGTCAGCAAAGCACTCAATACGCTTTATTCGGTTGACGGAAATTATTGCTACGGTGAAATAACCGAAGATGATTTTCTGAGTATTGTTGAGCAAAACCGTGAAAATGAGCTTGCGAATTCTTTCCATCGGAATAATGTCAACAAAAGAAGCATCAGCAACGTAAAAAACGTCAACTATGCGATGATTTATAAATCGGGTGCGGTTGTCACAAACTGCGGAATCACCGCAACGGATACCGAGGCGCAGATTCTTGAAAAGCTTGTCGGCGACGGCAGATTTGCCGAGGGAATGAAGGACGGCAAATATACGTTATATAAAGGCAACGCATCCGAAGAGAGCATGAGCATTTTCGGCTTGATCCGCAGCTGGATGTTCAGCGATTATTACACGAAAAGTCAGCTTGCGACAAAGAGCTTCCTTCAAGGATATTATGAGGATGTGCAGGCGGCATATTTCGGAATCCCCGTCTACAAAGATATTGACGGATTCTCGATTTCCGAGAATGCGTACAATGATTTTAAAGATACCCACATTGATTCGCCTGCGGTTCTTCTGACCCTCACGGTCATATCGTTTCTGCTTGCATGTGTGGCGTGCATTTATCTTATTGCCGTTGCGGGCAAAACGGCAGAGGGAATAAAAATCAACTTCACCGACAAGGTTCCTGCTGAAATCAACTGGATTCTCGGCATCGCAACAATGGCGATTCTTGCTTTAGTTGCATTCTGTTTTGTTGTTGGTGAATTCGACCCCGTGGGTCTTGCCGATGATTATCTCGGAAGCGATGTCGGTTTTGTGACAGGAGCGCTCAATGCTCTTGCTGAGCTGACAAGCGAGATTATTGCCGTATGCTTTGCGGGATTCTTCATGATATGGACCGCTCTGAATATGAGCGTTGCAAGGAATATCCGCAACAAAACATTTATAAAGCATACACTTTGTTATCTTATTATCAGACTTGCGTGGAAACTGATTAAGTTCGTTTGCAAGCCGCTCGGAAAGCCTTTCAGGTACCTCTGGAAAAAGTCAAAACGGATTGTTGAAAAGATTGAATATATCTTTACCTGCGACTATTCAAAGGGTCAGGGAACAAAGTTCAAGATCATTGCCTGCATTTCGGCGGCACTGTTTATGGTTGTAACAATAATATACTATATTATCCTGGGCGCACTGGCTGACTATTATGAATTTACGGCTTTTGTGATGGCGTTATTCGGCATCATCGGTGACCTTGCGATTCTTGGCTTTATTCTTCTTCTCATCGTTTCCGCAGACAGAATCTTTGAAGCGGTCAACGATGTCAGAAACGGCAATCTCAACCGCACGATTGACACAAAATATATGCCGCCCTTTATGCGCCGCTTTGCGGAGGATATACTTTCGATGCAGGACGGTTTGCAGAATGCGGTTGAAAGTGCGGTGCGTGACCAGAGGATGAAAGCGGAGCTTATCACCAACGTTTCCCACGACCTCAAAACCCCGCTGACCTCAATCGTCACCTATGTTGACCTGCTCAAAAAATGCGAAATCGAGGGCGAGGATGCCAACAGATATGTAAATATTCTTGACGAAAAGGCGCAGAAGATGAAAAAGCTTATCGAGGATCTTGTTGAAGCTTCAAAGGCTTCGTCGGGAGCAATGGAAATACATCCCGTGAAGATTAATCTTTGCGAGTTTGCGGCGCAGGCAGTCGGCGAGCACGAAGATGAACTTAAAAAGAAAAACATTGAAATTCTGCTTCGTATGCCCGAATATCCCGTTCTTGCAATGGCAGATTCGCAGAAAACATCACGCATTGTGGAGAACCTTTTCTCCAACATCAGAAAATATGCGATGAACGGCACAAGAGCCTATGTGGAGGTTTACGAGGGAGAAAGAGAATGCTCGATTGTGTTTAAAAACATCTCCGCAGAGGCACTTGATGTGTCGGCAGATGAACTGACCCAACGTTTTGTCAGAGGTGATGCTTCACGTTCAAGTGAGGGCAACGGACTCGGACTTTCAATTGCAAAGAATCTCTGTGAATTGCAGAAGGGCAGACTTGAAATTTCAATCGACGGCGACCTCTTCAAGGCAACAGTAATTCTTCCCAAAGCATAAGAATGCCCCCGTGCAGTAAGTCTGCACGGGGGATAGTTTTTTATCCGTTGGTCTGATTTCCGTTACCCTGAACGGGGATTGCTTCGCCAAGATAGGTCGGTTCGGGTTTGATGATTGAATAAACAAAGTCCTTGTTTCTTGCAAGAATTTCGCGGATATCTCTGTAAAGCTGACCCGAGTAGCTTCTGGGGTCGGATGCAACGCCGTATGCCTCAAGACCGAGCGCACGTGCATCATAAATTGCTCTGTAAAGGTGATAATCCTGAGTCACAATCAGTATCTTTTCCGCCTTGAAAATTTCCTTTGCACGGTACATACTCTCATATGTCGAAAAGCCTGCGTGGTCCATAAAAACATTCTCGGAGGCAACGCCTCTTTCGGTTGCGAAATCCTTCATAACGTTGACTTCGTCGTAGTTTTCTCTGCCGTGGTCGCCGCTCATCAGCATCTTTCCGCTTGCGCCGTTTTCATAAAGCTCGATGCCCTGCAGAAGTCTGTCTTCGAGCATATGGCTCGGGGTGCTTCCGTATACGCCGCAGCCGAGAACGAGGATGCAGTCATATCCGCTGCCTGCGTTTTCGGGAGTGAGGATATATTTTTCCGTGCTCTTTTTAACATAAAAATCTATGCCGAACACCGCAACTGCGCAGATAATGCCGATGCAGATTACGGCAGAAACAAATTTTAATATTATTTTCATCTGAATTCCTTATTATTTTATTGATTTGCGGTTGTTGCAACTGCCGCAGTTGTTGTTTCAGCGGGTGCTTCGGGCGCGGAAACAAGGAATTTTGCGCTGACCCAGCCGCTGAAAGAGTTATATTTTGCGTATGCCCAGCCGGGTACGGATTTTGTGACATTGATAACGGTGCCGTTAGGAATTTTTGCAACAACGCTTGCCTGCGCGTGCGCCTCAGACCTCATATTGAGCACGCTTCCCGCAGTCTGAATGCGGTATGTGCCGCGTGCGATAACGTCGCCGCCGTTTTGCGAATCCGAAGCGGGTGCAACGGTTGTTTCAACGGGAAGGTACTCTTCTTTTACGGTTATTTTTCCCCATTTTCCGTCCTTGAGAGCGAGGTAAACGCCGTTTTCCCCCTGAATGATTGACATAAAGATGAAGTCAACAACGGTCTCGCCTTTTTTGTTGATAATTCCGAATCTGCCGTTTTTGCAGACGGGTGCAAGTCCGTTTCTGAAGCTGAAAGCGCAGTCGCTTTCCATTGCGTCCGCAACGGCGCAGGATTCAAGCTCAAAGGGGATTGCGGTAACGCCGTTTTCGTTGATATATCCCCATTTTCCGCCTTTTTTGACAGCCGCAAGCCCGTCGGAAAAATCCATTGCATTCTCATACATAAGCGCGATATCAAGTCTGAGAATATGGCTCACATAGCCGTATTTTGCGCCCTCCTTGAGAGAGTCGGCAACGGGGTAAAGACCGGGTGAAAGAGTGACTTCGCTTGCCTTGACCTCGCCTGCATAGCCTTTTTCGTCCGTCCACGCAAGATGACGCACCTTTTCCTCCCAGCAGGGGATAAGTTCGGGTGCTTTCAGTCCGTGATACTGACGGCTTGTGACGGTTTTTGAGTCTGCATCAACGAGAAGAAGATATTCGGAGCGGGGACTTTCGGCTATGTAGCGGTAGCTTCTCCAGGAGTCGCTTATAACGGAAAATTCGTCGTGTTCCGCTTTTTCGGTGATCTGCCCCGTAAGAGTCATAAGCCCCTTTTTGCCGGTCGAATAGTCGGTGAAAACCGCCATTTTTTCGTTGAGGCTCCGGATATCGGAAATGTTTTCGAAACCCTCGGAAGAGAAGGTATAAGTTGACGGAGTTTCCTCTGTTTTGTTATCGGCTGCGAACTTTATTCCGACAAAAACAGCAGCAACAACAAGTGCTGTTATGACAACGGAAAGAATGACAATCAGAACTTTCGGGATTTTTTTGCGCTTTTTGAATCTGATATTTTTCATAAATTTCCCCCCACAGAAAATTTTTCCTTTTCAAGTATATCATAATATCCGTTGCCGTACAATTACAAAATTATGACAATACAGTTAATTTTTAATAAAGATTATTTTTATTCGCACTTGACTATTCAAAGATTATAATATATATTATAATAGTAAAATTATTCAAGGAGGAATAACAAATGAAAGTTTTTATGATTGGCGGAACAGGTCTCCTCGGCTGCGAAGCTGCAAGAATCTTCATCGAAAGAGGCCATCAGGTAAAGAGCGTTGCTCTTCCCCCTCTCCCCGAAGGTGCACCCATTCCCAAGGAAATGGAAATCGAACTTTGCAACATCTATGAAAAGACAGATGACGAAATCAAAGAAATCATGAAGGGCTGCGACTGCTTCGTTTTCGCAGCAGGTATCGACGAAAGAGTTGAATTCCCCGCACCCGTTTACGATGCATATTATAAGTACAACATTGCTCCCCTCAAGAGAATTCTTCCCCTCTGTAAGGAAATCGGTATGAAGAATGCCGTTATTCTCGGTTCATACTTTGCATATCTCGCAAAGGAAAGACCCGACATGAAGCTCACAGAGAAGCATCCTTACATCAGAAGCCGTATCGACCAGGAAGAAGTAGCATTCTCATATGCAGACGAGAACTTCGACGTTGCTGTTCTTGAGCTTCCCTACATCTTCGGTACACAGCCCGGCAGAAAGCCCGTATGGGTTATCCTTATCGAGCAGATCAAGATGATGGATAAGCTTCCGTTCACAATGTATCCGGGCGGCGG
>JAZNFD010000198.1:0-3794 GCA_045588975.1 Acutalibacteraceae bacterium
CTCAGATTGACAGAGCTTCGCCGCAACATCGGCCTTGTTTCGCAGGATATCTATCTTTTCATCGGCTCGATTGCCGACAACATCCGCTACGCAAAACCCGATGCCACAATGGATGAAGTCATTGCTGCGGCAAAAGCCGCATCGGCACACGATTTCATTATGAAACTCCCCGATGCATACGAAACCCGCGTAGGCGCGGGCGGTCAGAAGCTCTCGGGCGGCGAAAGGCAGAGAATATCAATTGCGCGAACCATAATCCAGAATCCGAAAATTCTTATTCTCGATGAAGCAACAGCCGCAATGGACACAGAAACCGAGCGTAACATTCAGCATTCACTCACCGAACTCAAAGAGGGCAGAACAACAATTGCAATCGCCCACCGACTTTCAACACTCAGGGATGCCGACTATCTTGCAGTAATTTCAGACGGAAAAATCATTGAATACGGCACATTCCCCGAACTCATAAAGCAAAAGGGCGAATTCTACAAACAATATAAAATCCAATCCGAAGCACTCAAAACCATCGGTATCGGCACAGGTGTGCAAACAGATGCAAAGGAGGATGAACAGGAATGAAAGAAACAATAACATCGAACACCATTTCACCCGAGTCACTGAAAACGGAATATGTTACACCCGATAACTGCATTTTTTTAAAAAGCAAAAACGGTTTTCTTTCAGCAACCGTAAACGGCAAGGAGTACGCGAGGGTTATTCTCACCCGTGCACTCCCTCTGGCAATGCCCGATGATTATATCTGCATTTCGGATATCGAGAAAAACGAAATCGGGATTATCGAACACATAAATGTTTTTTCAGCCGAACAGCAGTCCCTCATCAACGAAGAACTCGGTCAGCGTTATTACTGCCCCGTCATCACGAAAATCGAATCGATAAAAGAAAAAATGGGACATTTCTATTTTGATGTTATGATCGGCGAATTCAAAAAATCATTTGCGGTAAGAGATATTTCAAAAAGCATCCGTCAGCACGGCGATGCAATTGACCTTATCGACATTGACGGCAACCGTTTCCGCATTCTTGATTTTGAGTCCATACCGTCAAAAAGCAGAAAAAAGCTCGAACCTTATCTTTATTAATCTCTACAAAAGAGGTGATAATTTATGCAAACCAAAGCGTTTTTTGACCTTACGCAGAGCGGTGATTTATGCAAAGGCGAGCTTGTTTTTGAAAACGGAACGCTTTCTGCTTTCATTGACGGCAAGCAGATTTTCGAGCACGGAATTGACGGCATAAGCGAGCTTATGCAGCGCACATATGTCGGCTGCGGAACACTTGAACTTGTACCCGACGGAGAAAACCGTGGAATGTCGGAAAGCATCCCCGTCTGTCGCTTTTCAATGAGCTGTGTCAACGAAATCGGCGAATTCTGCAAGGTTGTTAACTATTACATACGAACAGGTGAAGAAACGGAAATTTCACGCGAGGATTTCAGAGTGTGCCCGAAATGCGGCAGACACTTTGTGAAAGGCATGGATGTATGCCTTTTCTGCGTTGAAAAAAGCTATCTCATCAAACGCACTTTCGCAATGATAAAAAAGCATCTTCCGCCGCTTGCATTCTCGGGAATTCTTCTCACCCTGGCAACGGCATCCTCGGCACTTCTTCCCGTACTCAACGCAAAGCTGCTTGACGATTATTTCAACAATCCGATGATTTCGGGAGACGAAGCTGTAAAAGGTGTCATTTCAATCGTTCTTCTTATCGGACTGACTCAGATTATCGGTCAGGTGCTGAAGCTTTTCAGTCTGAGAAAAACAAACCGTGTCAGCGCGAATATGCTCAACGAAATGCGTATAATGATGTATGACAAGGTACAAAGACTTTCGCTCTCTTCAATGTCCAAAAAGACGGCGGGCGACCTGATGAAGCGAGTAACGAGAGATACCGAAACGGTAAAACGATTTATAACCGAGCAAGGTATGTATGCAATTGAAAAGCTGATTATGTTTATCGCAATTCTCATTATTCTTATCAGCATCAGTCCCCTGCTCACTTTCCTTGTTTTTGTTCCCGTGCCGCTTGTTATTTACGCAATCAGAAGCTTCTGGAATTTCATCAGATACAGATACGAAAGGCAATGGAGATGCGACTCACGTTCGAATTCAATTCTCCACGATATCGTAAGAGGAATAAGAGTAGTCAAAACCTTCGGAAGCGAAGACAGAGAAATAGAAAAATTCGATAAAGTCTGCAAACGGCTTGCCGATGTTTCGATAAGCAATGAGCAAACCTGGGCAAAGGTTTTTCCTTTTCTCTCGTTCTTTATGGGAATCGGCGAATTTTTCGTGCTCTATTTCGGCGGCAGAATGGTTATCGAAGGAAGCATCTCTATAGGTGAGCTGCTTGAATTCACACTGTTCCTTGCTTATATCTATCAGCCGCTCCGCTGGATTTCAACTCTCCCCCGCCGCCTTGGCGAGGTTGCAACAAGCCTTATCAAGATTTTTGAAATCCTTGACGAAAAGGATGGTTTCGAGGATGAAGAAGTGCTCGCTCCCGCAAAGCTTGACGGCAACATCGTTTTTGAAAACGTACGTTTCGGATACAAGGCATATGAACCCGTGCTCAAAGACATCAGCTTAACCGTAAAACAGGGTGAAATGATTGGCTTAGTCGGTCATTCTGGCGCAGGCAAATCCACTCTGATTAACCTGATAATGAGGCTTTACGACGCCGACGAAGGTTCAATATCCGTTGGCGGAACAGATATAAAAAATATGAGTCCGAGCCAATACAGAGAAAAAATCGGTGTTGTTTTTCAGGAAACATTCCTTTTTGCGGGCACGGTTTACGACAACATTGCCTATGCCCGTCCGAATGCAACTCCGGGCGAAATCATAGCCGCCGCCAAAACAGCGAATGCACACGAATTTATAATCAAACTTCCCGACGGCTATAATACCGTTGTCGGTGAAGACGGTCACAACCTTTCGGGCGGTGAGAGGCAGAGAATTTCAATCGCCCGCGCCGTACTGCGCAACCCCGAAATTCTTATTCTCGACGAAGCAACGAGCGCACTTGACCCTGAAACAGAAGGAATAATTCAGGATGCACTCGCAAAACTCATCAAAGGCCGCACTACTTTTGCAATCGCTCACAGACTTGCCACTCTGCGCAATGCAGACAGACTTGTCGTTATCGAAAAGGGCAGAATTGCAGAAACGGGCACTCACCGTGAACTTCTGCTTGAAGACGGCATTTACGCAAAGCTTGTTATGGCTCAGCGTCAGACCGCAAAATTAACCAACAAACAAGTCGGATAACAAACGCAAAAAAGCGAGACTCTTCAGCAAGAGAAGAGCCTCGCTTTTATTATTCTTTTGTTGTTTCAATTGAGCAACAGTTGCCTTTGCATCCGCTGCAACCGCCTGAGCAAGAGCACGAATTCCTGCCTTTTTTACGGTTTCTGACTGATGTAAAGATGATTGCGAAAAAGATGACGGCAATTACCGCCGCAACCGCAAAAGTTGCAAAATCCATACTTTTCACTCCTTTTTATTTTGTCTTTACATATTTATTCTTTCTTAAAATGAAATAGAGGAAGGCAATAAGAATCGCAATTGCCGCCGCTGTGCCGAGAGTGAAGCCCGCACCGCTGAAAAACATTCCGAACTGATAAATCATAAGAGAAACCGCATAGGCGAAAACAGTCATATATCCGATTGCCGCAGCAGTCCACTTGCCGCTGTTCATCTCTTTTTTGATTGCACCCATTGCCGCAAAGCAGGGAGCGCAAAGAAGGTTGAAAACCATAAACGAGAATGCAC
>JAZNFD010000199.1:0-4783 GCA_045588975.1 Acutalibacteraceae bacterium
AATCGAAGGGAGCTTCGCCGATTCTGGGAGCGCCTTCAACAAGGGCATTCTTGTTGAAGTTGAGGCTGTTTGCATAGTAAACGAGTGCGGCTTCGGTGGGTTCACCCGTAACTTCGCCGTTTTCGTCGATTTCAGCGTCACAGCAAAGTGCCATTGCAGTTGCAATAAGCTTTTCGTCTTCGCCGTAGTGGTCAACAACGGTCATCTTATTCTGAGTAAGAGTACCTGTTTTATCCGAGCAGATTATCTGAGCGCAGCCGAGAGTTTCAACGGCTGTGAGCTTTCTGATAATAGCATTTTTCTTTGACATATTGGTAACGCCGATGGAAAGAACGATTGTAACAACCGCTGCAAGACCTTCGGGAATAGCCGCAACCGCAAGAGAAACCGCAACCATAAAGCTTTCAAGGAACACGCTGAAGCTGAGTCCGTTGCCGAAATATGCGGTGATTGTCTGATATGCGAGAAGAACTACGCAGATGCCGAGAACAAGCCATGTAAGAATCTTTGAAAGCTGTGCAAGCTTGATCTGAAGAGGAGTCTGACCCTCTTCAGCCTGAGCGATAGCATCGGCAATCTTACCCATTTCGGTGTCCATACCTGTTCCGACAACAACAGCCTTGCCGCGTCCGTAAACAACGGTTGAACCCATATATGCCATATTCTTTCTGTCGCCGAGGGGAACTTCGCCGTTGTCGCCGCCCTTGAGAAGAGCGATAACCTTGTCAACGGGAACGGATTCACCTGTAAGCGCAGCCTCTTCAATCTTCATGCTTGCGCATTCGAAAATACGGCAGTCAGCGGGAACAGCGTCACCTGCTTCGAGAATGATAACGTCACCGACTACAAGGTCTTCACTGCGAACGGAAACAAGTTTGCCGTCACGGAGAACCTTCGAGGTTGCGGCGCTCATTTCCTGAAGTGCTTCAATCGCCGCCTCAGCCTTGCTCTCCTGAACAACGCCGAGAACAGTGTTGATAACAACAACAACCATGATAATAACTGTGTCTGTGGGGAACACGAAGTGGAAGCTGCCGTGCTCAAACCATTCCGTGATTGCGGAGATAACAGCCGCAACAATAAGAATGATAATCATCGGGTCGGAAAGCTGCTCCAGAATACGCTGGAATGTGGTTTTCTTTTTGCCTTCTTCAAGCTTGTTTTTTCCGTTTTCCGCAAGTCTTTTTTCAGCTTCTGCGGTTGTTAAACCTGCTTCGGAGCTTTTGACGTGCGCAAATACGGATTCTGCTTGCTCAAGATAGAACTTCATGCGTTTCATTCCTTTCAGAATATTTTAATTTTAATCTTTGACATATATAAGAAAAAACCCCTGGCAGAAACTATACAGATAGTCTCTGTCAAAGGTCTTGCTTCCCAAAATCGGGCCGTCTGCCAGATGCATAGTGCAACGGTTGTTGACATTCGGCTCGGGACGGAGCCCTTAAGCTACTCCCCTTTAACTTGTAGACTATATATTACCATATGTAATCAAAGTTGTCAATCGGGCAAATTGTCAACATTTATTGATAAACTTATTCGGGAATATAGAATTCACCGAGGCTCTCAACAAATGCTCTGCATATACCTTTATATACATACAGCTCGTAGTTGTCTTTTTCGAGCAGATTGACGGACTCGTTGTTGCTGCTGCGTATGTCGGGATATCTCTTTTTGCCTTCGATATCAAGGCGCACATTATCCGTTTCCGAATAGCCGCTTTCGATTACGATATTCATTTTTTCGTTAAGGTCAATGCACTCACCCTGAGTTTCTTTGATAAGATAATTAAGAAGATAAATGCTCTCAGACCCGTTTACCGTGCGGGAATACGCCTCAAGAGCATCGCATCTGAGCTGCCATTGACGGATTTTTTCTCTTTCTTCGGCAACGGTGAATCCGATGCTGTTGCCGTCGGCATCCTTTGAGCTCAGACGGTTGAGTTCATTGAATACGTCCATCATTGAAAGCACATCGTCTCTCAGCGATTCATAACCCGCTATGCCCGAAATAATTCCGTCAAGCGTCTGCGAAATCAGCTGAGTACTGGCAAGAAGCTCTTCGCTGAGCAAATCGCCGCTGTTGATTATGAAATCCGCGCTCTCTTTCCAGAAATTTATTTTTTCAATGTTAAATTCCGCAAGCAAATCGGGATAAGCACTTATTATATCCAGCCTGAGCAAAATATATTTTTCAAGAATTTCCGCTTTTTCTCCACTTGATTTGCTGATGTTTTCAGCCGCCTGAGAGAAATCGCCTTTTTCAGCTCTTTTTTCCGCCGAAAAAAGCAAAATCGGATTTTTTGCCGCAAGGAACACGGTGATCATAACAGCAAGCGCAAGAATAACGCAAACCGCGGCAACAAGAGGCTTCTTGTTACCGTTGGTCAGTTCTTTTCTGTTTTGAACCTGCATTTCTGACATAATCCGTTCCTTTTCCGTTTTACCCGCGGTTTGCAGCTCTCACTTGATTTTGAGAACATTTTTCCAGTATTTAATAATTATATCATATATTTTTAAACAATTAAATACTTATATTCGAAAAAAATTTTAAAAATTATCAAACAAATGTTTGCATTTTCTGAACATTTGTGCTATAATGATAAAAAATTATGATTAAAAGTATAATTTACAAAAAGAAATGAGGTAATTTTTATGAAACCCATTACCCCTATACAGCAGAAAATTTATGAATTCCTTCTTGAAATGGCAAAGGAAAATATGACCCCGAGCGTGCGCGAAATCGGTGCGGCTGTCGGTCTGCGCTCAACCTCATCCGTTCAGGCAAATCTTGATGCACTTGAAGCGGCAGGCTATATCCAGAGACCTCCGATGCTTAAAAGATGCATCAAAATTGTCGGTCAGGCGGAAAACGTTACCCACGTTCCCGTTCTCGGCACGGTAACTGCAGGCTCACCCATCCTTGCCGTTGAGGAAATCGAGGGATATCTCCCCTTCTCGATGGTCGGTGCGCAGGATAAGGAACTTTTTGCGCTCAAGGTCAGAGGCGAAAGTATGATTAACGCAGGCATTCTTGACGGCGACATCGTTATCGTTGAAAGAACTCCGACCGCTCAGAACGGCGAAATGGTTGTTGCTCTCATCGAAGATTCGGCAACCGTCAAAACCTTCTACAAGGAAAACGGACATTTCAGACTCCAGCCCGAAAACGATACCATGGACCCCATCATCGTCAACGAGGTTATCATTCTCGGCAAGGTCATCGCAAGCTACAGATATTATTAAGTGCAGAGTTCAGAGTGCAGAACGCAGAGTCAGGGGCATAGTTTCCTTAATTTTGCATTTTAAATTTTACATTCAAAAAGCGGTTTCACCCTCGGGTGAAACCGCTTTTGATTTATGCTTATGAATTAGTCAGCCTTGGGAGCATAGAGGTCCTTAAGACGAAGGAGATGGTCATATCTCTCAACTGCTGTCTTCTCAGCAAGAGCGAAGAGTTCTTCTGCTCTTTCGGGGAATGAGCGTGTGAGTGATGAATAACGAGCTTCGTTGAGAAGGAATTCTCTGTAGCTGCCTGTTGCGGGCTTGCTGTCGATGGTGAAGGGATTCTTGCCTTCAGCCTTGAGTGCGGGATTGTAACGGAACATATTCCAGTAACCGCAGTCAACAGCCTTCTTCATTTCGTTCTGGCAGTTGATCATACCGCCCTTGATTGAGTGCATTTCGCAAGGTGCGTAAGCGATGATGATTGAGGGACCGTTATAAGCTTCTGCTTCTGCGATTGCCTTGATGGTCTGGTTAGCATCAGCGCCCATAGCGATCTGTGCAACGTAAACATAGCCGTAGCTCATTGCGATTTCAGCAAGTGACTTCTTAGCGATGCCCTTACCTGCTGCTGCAAACTGTGCAACCTGACCGATGTTGGAAGCCTTTGAAGCCTGACCGCCTGTGTTGGAGTAAACTTCGGTATCAAATACCATGATGTTTACATCTTCGCCTGCTGCGAGAACGTGGTCAACACCGCCGAAGCCGATATCGTATGCCCAGCCGTCGCCGCCGAAGATCCATACGGACTTCTTAGCAAGATATTCTTTGCTTGCAAGGATTTCCTTGCCTGCATCGCAGCCGCAAGCTTCGAGAGCTGCAACAAGAGCTTCTGTTGCTGTGCCGTTCTTTGCGCCGTCGTTAACTGTGTCAAGGTATGCTGCTGCAGCTGCCTTGATTTCTTCTGTTGCGCATTCTGCTTCTGCAATTGCTTCAACCTTTGAGATGAGGCTGTTACGGATAGCATTCTGGCCGAGGAACATACCGAAGCCGTGCTCTGCGTTATCTTCGAAGAGTGAGTTAGCCCAAGCAGGACCAAAGCCCTTCTTGTTGACTGTGTAGGGTGATGTTGCTGCGGGACCGCCCCAGATTGATGAACAGCCTGTTGCGTTTGAGATGTACATTCTGTCACCGAACATCTGAGTGATAAGGCGTGCATAAGCTGTTTCAGCACAGCCTGCGCATGAGCCTGAGAACTCAAGGAGAGGAGTCTTGTACTGGCTGCCGATAACGGTGTTATCTGCAAGGTCAGCCTTGACTGTTACGTTTTCAACCATGTAGTCGAATACGGGCTGCATAGCATCCTGGCTCTCTCTTGAAACCATCTTGAGTGAGTTTGTGGGACATACGCCTACGCAAACGCCGCAACCCATACAATCGAGGGGTGAAACTGCGAGGCTGTACTTATATGAATCTTTGCCCTTACCCTTCTTGTCAACGATGATTGCGTTGGAGGGAGCTGCAGCTGCTTCTTCAGCTGTGAGAGCATAGGGTCTGATTGT
>JAZNFD010000200.1:0-4288 GCA_045588975.1 Acutalibacteraceae bacterium
GTGAGGTAAAAGGCATGGACGGACTCTCAAAATACGAGGTACGGATTAAGGTGATTAAATGATATTAAAAGCGCTTGAAATGCAAGGTTTCAAATCCTTTCCGGATAAAACGGTGCTTGAATTCGGCAAAGGCATAACGGCGGTTGTCGGCCCCAACGGCTCGGGTAAGAGTAATATCTCCGACGCCGTGCGCTGGGTACTCGGTGAGCAGTCAACAAAGACTCTCCGAGGCGCAAAGATGGAGGACGTCATCTTCGGCGGTACAAGCCAGAGAAAGCCTCTGGGTTATGCCGAGGTTACTCTGCGTCTTGACAATTCCGACAGAGGCCTTAACAATTACGATAAGGACGATGTTGCCGTAACCCGTCGCTATTACCGCTCGGGTGAAAGTGAATATAAAATCAACGGTGAGGTCTGCCGTCTGAAAGATATCCACGAGCTGTTTATGGATACGGGTCTGGGCAGAGACGGCTATTCGATGGTCGGTCAGGGCAGAATTGCAGACCTTGTTTCCGCACGCTCAACCCAGAGAAGAGATATGCTCGAAGAGGCGGCGGGTATTTCCGCATTCCGTTACAGACGTGCGGATGCAAACCGCAAGCTCGACCAGGCGGAGGAACATCTTGTCCGTCTGCGTGATATTCTTACGGAGCTTGAGGGCAGAATCGGCCCTCTTAAGGTACAGAGCGAAAAGGCACTCAAATTCCTTGCGCTTGCTGACGAAAAGAAAACTCTTGAAATCGGCTTGTGGCTTCACACGATAGAAAAATCAAAAAACGGTCTGCGTGAGCAGGAGCATAAGCTTTCGGTTGCCATATCGCAGTATGAGATGACCGAATCACAGCTTATTGAGCTTATCGCACAGATGGAGCAGGCAATCAAAGAGGGTCAGGAGATGACTCTTGAAATCGAACGTCTGCGCCAGAGTATTTCCGAGGGCGAAGAGGAAGCCGCGGTTATCGACGGTAAAATTGCTGTTGAAAAAAATACTATTGAACATAACAGGCTGACCATCAACCGTATCACGGACGATATGGGTGACAGCGAAACCTCAAAGGCTGAAATTGACGCTCAGATTGAGGCGGCTCAGAAGGATACAGCCGAAAAAGAGGCTCTTGCCGCCGAAAAGAAAGAGACTCTTACCGCCGAAATCAAAAAACTCGGCGAGCTTATGGGTCAGAACAGCGAAAACAGCGAAAAAGCAAGAGAAATCAACGATAAAATAACTGCCGCAAGTCTCCGCCTTGCAGATATACGTGTTGAAAAATCCACCGCAGAATCCGCAAAGCACGAACTTGCCGCACGAATTGCGAGCATAGATGAAGTTATCGAAACAAGGGGAGGAACAATCGCTTCTCTTGAGAATGAAAAAGCCGCCGCACAGAAAGAACTTGACCGCCTTAACGGCGAAGCGTCAGAGCACGAAAATGCGCTTGAGGGTTACCGTATGATTATCGGCACACGAGCCGATAAGGTTGAAAAAATGCGCAAGGAGCTTGAAAATATCACTCTCGACATTTATCAGAAAAATGCGAGAATCAAGATGCTCGATGACCTTGAAAAGAATCTTGACGGCTATGCAGGCAGCGTTCAAAAGGTTATCAAAGAGTCAAAAAGAGGCGCTCTCAGAGGAATCCACGGCACTCTTTCACAGCTCATTTCAACTCCGTCGGAATATGCGGTTGCAATCGAAACCGCTCTCGGTGCGGCGATTCAGAATATCGTTACCGATGACGAAAACACCGCAAAAAGAGCCATTAATTTCCTGAAAGATAACAGAGCGGGCCGTGCAACCTTCCTGCCCCTTACTTCTGTCAAGTCAAGACCGTTTACGGAAAAGGGTCTTGAAAGCTGCGAGGGCTTTGTTGATATGGCGGATAAGCTGCTCGGATTTGACGGCAGGTATTCCGAAATAATCGGCTCTCTTCTCGGCAGAACAGCCGTTGTTGATAACATCGATAACGGAATCGAAATGGCGAAGAAGTATTCATACCGTTTCAAGATTGTTACCCTTGACGGTCAGGTGCTCAATGCGGGCGGCTCGATGACGGGCGGCTCGAGAGGCTCGGGCGCAGGTTTCCTTAGCAGAGCAACCGAAATCGAAAGCCTTAAGGAAAAGGTCACCGCGCTCGAAAAACAGCTTGACGAAAAGGAAGCAAGCTTCAAATCCATGTCGGAGGAGCTTGCGCTTGTTCAGGCGGAGCTTGATGCAAGCGAAGCCGAGCTTATAAAGACCCAGGAGGATATCATCAGAGCCGAAAGTTCGCTGAATCTTATCAACGACAGATATTCCGCAGCAAGGGGTCATATCGATGAGCTTGAAGCCGAAAAGGAAAGAGCAAAGGCAAGAATTACCGAATCCGAAGACGCGGAAAAGAAAGCGGAAGCAGAAATAGCTTCGGTTACTGCGGAGAGCGAAAAACTCAATACTCAGCTTCTCGAACTCAATGAGGAGCGTGAATCGATTGAAAAGCTCCGTGAGGCATCCGCTGAAATCCAGAATGAACTCAATCTCGAAATCGTTGCTCTCAATAAGGATATCGAGGCAAACAACGATACGGTTGCGGGCTGCCTCGAGCGAAAAGAAACCTTCAGCCGCCGTGCTGATATGCTCGGCGAAGAGATTGCGGCGCTTGAAAAGGAAAATGAAAATATTCTTGCAAATATTTCCGCAATGGAATCAAAAGCTCAGGAACTTCGTGAATATTCGGTAAAGACAAACGAAAGAATCGAAGAACTTCGCGAAAAACGTACTCAGTGCGAGGCAAAGAGCACTTCTCTGCGTAACAAGGAGCGTGAAATGACCGCCGAAAGAGAAAGACTCAGCGGTGAGCGTGCAAGACTTGAGGAACGCAGAAATTCAATGCAGCAAGAGCTTAACACCGCTACGAACAAGCTCTATGACGAATATCAGCTCTCTCTCCGTGAGGCGGAGGAGTTGAATATCGTGCTTGACGATATCCCCAAGGCACAGCGTACTCTTCAGGAAATCAAGAATAAAATCCGCGGACTCGGTAACGTCAACGTCGGTGCGGTTGAGGAATACAAAGAGGTTTCCAAGAGATATGAATATATGAGCGAACAGATCGGCGACATCGAGAAAGCCCGTGAAGAGCTTATCAAGCTTATCGAAGATCTTACGGGCAAGATGGCGGAGCGCTTCAGAGAGCAGTTCAGACGAATCAACAATCATTTCAGCGACACATTCAAGGAGCTTTTCGACGGCGGACGTGCGGAGCTTGTGCTTGACGACCCGCAGGATGTTCTTGAATGCAACATCAACATCAGGGTTCAGCCCCCCGGAAAGAACGTTCAGAATATCGACCTTCTTTCGGGCGGTGAAAAGGGTCTTGCGGCTATCGCACTTCTCTTTGCGATTCTCAAGGTTACTCCCGCACCGTTCTGTATTTTTGACGAGGTTGAAGCGGCGCTTGACGACGTTAACGTCAGCCGCTATGCTTCCTATGTAAGAGAAATGACGGGTAACACCCAGTTCATCCTCATCACCCACAGACGAGGCACAATGGACGAAGCAGATATGCTTTACGGCGTAACGATGCAGGAAAAGGGTGTTTCAAAGCTTCTTGAGCTTAAAACCGCAGAAATGGCAAAAAAGCTCGGTCTTGAATGATGAACAGAGTGTAAAATGTTACAAATTCAGTCAAAAGCAGGAAAACACACACTTGATTAATTGTTTTTATTATGTTAAAATATACAGGTAACGATATATTCTTATTAAGGAGGATTTAAAAATGTCAAACCACGGTATTATCAATTACCCCGATGCGCAGGCTGTGCAGAAGCAGCTTGACGAACTCATCAAAAAGCCTATTTATACAATCAGCCCCGATGCTCTCAAGGCATACGAAGCAGAGTATTTTGACAAGAAGTGTGCGAAGTCAAAGGTTATGATCGAAGAAGCAAAGCAGGTCATCCCCGGCGGCGTTCAGCACAACCTTGCTTTCAACTATCCGTTCCCCCTCGTTTTCACAAAGGCTGAGGGCGCATATCTTTACGATATCGACGGCAACAAGTATTATGACTTCCTTCAGGCAGGCGGTCCCACCGTTCTTGGCAGCAATCCTCCCGCAGTCCGTGAGAAGGTTATCGAGCTTCTCAACACCTGCGGTCCTTCAACAGGTCTTTTCCACGAATATGAATATAAACTCGGCAAGAAGATTGCAGATCTTATTCCTTCGGTTGATATGTTCCGTATGCTCGGTTCAGGTACCGAAGCTTGTATGACAGCTATCCGTGTTGCACGTCTTGCAACCGGCAAGAAAAAGAT
>JAZNFD010000201.1:0-3991 GCA_045588975.1 Acutalibacteraceae bacterium
CCCACAGATATGGGTGTTAATATGGCAGGCTATGCAATCTGCGACAGCGAAGCCGTCATAGAAGCATCAAAAGAAGAGATAGTCCGCAGATACTTCGCCGCTCTCTGCGATGCTTCAACCGGCAGAGGCAAGCAGGAAGCCGTTGATAAAATAGTCAGCCTTATGAATCAGGCGGGAGTCAGCATCGAGGACAGAAAAGTTATCAAAGCTGCTCTTGACAGAAGCGAAGAAACAGAAGGTCAGCCGGCTGTTGCAATCGAGCTTCCCGACGGAAGAATCGTTACAGGTAAAACATCAAATCTTCTCGGTGCATCAAGTGCGGCTCTTCTCAATGCCGCAAAAGCAATCGCAGGTCTTCCCGAAGATTTGCTTATGATTGCCCCTTCGATAATCGAGCCAATTCAGGAATTAAAAACTGGAATCCTCAAGGGACATAACCCCAGACTTCATTCGGACGAAACTCTGATTGCTCTTTCGATGAGTGCAAACACCAATCCCGTTGCCAAAAAAGCTCTCGATGCAATCAAAAATCTCAAAGGCTGCGAAGCGCATTCAACAGTCATTCTTTCGCAGGTCGACTCTGATGTTTACAGAAAAATCGGACTCAACCTCACCTGTGAGCCGAGATACCAGACAAAGAAGCTCTATCACAAATAATCAGACAGAAGCACACACCGTTACATTTGTAACAGTGTGTGCTTTTGGTATTGATATATAATATCTAATATGATAGAATTTCATATATTTTATTTACAGGAGAGAAATAATGGGCAAGAAAATCATTGTTGCAGGTCTCGGTCACGGCGGCATTGCCGCTGCAGCACTCATTGCAAAGCAGGGTCACGATGTTACTGTTTACGAAAAGAAAAGCGAAGGTACTCTGGGTTATGACTGGACCGATATTTTCGCACCCCAGGCACTCGAAATCGCAGGCATGAAGATGCCGCCTGAAGACAAATACGAATATAAAGAGGATATGACATTCTTCAATCCTTCTTTCACCAAAAAACTTCAGCAGCACGTTCCCCAAGACAAACTCGAAATCAAGATGGAGCGCCGCGATATATATGAGCATTTCATCAGCCACGCACTTGAATGCGGCGTTAAAATAGTTTATGACTGCGAGGTTGAAGGTCCTATCGTTCTCGGCAACAGAGTAGTCGGCATCAAAACCGAAAAAGGCGATTTTTACGGCGACCTCATCATTGACGCCTGCGGAATGAGATCACCCGTGCGCACCAATCTCCCCTTTTCATTCGGCATCGACAAAGAAGTCGGCGAAAATGAAAGAATCTGCATTTACAGAGCATTTTTCAATATCGGCAGCGACGAAGAAGCTGAGGCAAAATTCAAAGTTATGCTTTTCCCCGGCGGAGTCAAGGGAATCGGCTGGATTGCGTCCGAAGAAAAATACACCGACCTTCTTATCGGCAGATTTGAAGAATTTGATATGGACGAAGTTGAAAGATTCTCCGATTTTCTCCGTGAAACAAATCCCCGTCTCGGCAAAGAAAAGCTCAGAGGCGGTCAGTTTGTTGAAATCCCCGTCCGTCAGCCGCCCGCAATTATGATTGCAGACGGATATGCCGCCATCGGTGACAGCGCATTCATGACGGTTCCCCTTATCGGCTCGGGCATTGCAAACAGTCTCAAAGCCGCAAAGGTTCTTTCCGACACGGTTGCCGCCGACAAAGAAGGCTCTTTCAGTGCTGAAACGCTCTGGAAATATCAGACGGGTTACTATAAAGTTCTCGGCAACGGTCTTGCACCGCTTGCCTGCATAAAGCTGATGCTTCTTACCCTCACACCCGAAGAAATCGACTTCGTTTTCGAAAAAGAGATTCTCACCGATGACCTCATCACAATCGGTGCAGATTTCACCGGACTGGGCAACGTTATGAAATTTGACCCCAGAGATCTTACCAACAAGGCAAAGCAGGTCTGCAGCGACCCCGAGCTCATCAAGAAGCTTGTCAACTGCGGTGTGCGTATCGGTAAGGTTACCGCCGCCTGCACAATGATGCCCAAAAAGTGGAACGAAAGCCGAGTCAAAGCCTGGGCAAAGGTATATAATTACGCTTTCAGATAATAAAATTCACCCGACGGAATTCAGATCCGTCGGGTTTTGTTTTTTTGTTATATATATTTTTCTATATTCTCAACCGTTTCCGCAATGTATGTTGCGCCTGCGGATTCAAGCTCTTCACGGCTTCCGTAGCCGAAAAGCACGCCGATTGAATCGATTCCGTTTTTGTTTGCGCCGATTATATCGTGCTCTCTGTCGCCGATCATAACGACCGCCGATTTATCGGTTATTCCGCACTCCGATAGTGCATATTCGATAACTTCAGCTTTGTTTGTTCTGGTTTCGCTCATCGTACTTCCCGCCGCAAAGAGAAAATATTTTTCAAGACCGAAATGTCGGAGAATTTCTTTTGCAAACGGCTCGGGTTTTGACGTTGCAAGAATAATCTTTTTCCCTTTTTCTCTGAGACTTTTCAAAAGCTCCTCAACACCGTCATAAACCGCATTTTCATATATGCCTTTGTCTTTGTAGTATTCTCTGTAGTAATCAACCGATTTTGCCGCTTCTTCGTGAGAAAACCCGTAGTATTTTTCAAAAGAATCGATAAGAGGAGGACCGATGAATTTATAAAGACTCGTTCTGTCCTCAACCTCAATGCCGTATTTTTTCAGAGCGTGCATAACGGAATTTGTTATACCGAGACCGGGATCAGTCAGAGTACCGTCAAGGTCAAAAAGTATAAAGTCATATTTGCTCAATTCGTCCACCCCTTATTTCTTTTTAAGTACAATCAAACCAAACAGCACAGATATCTCCCGCAGATAATTTGCAGGCACGGTGTGCCATTCAATCCCCGCACCGAGATGCGTTGCGTCTGTTCCGAGCGATTTTGCAAGCTTTTCTGCACGGTAAATATGAAAACTGTTGCTTACAAAGGCAACCGAATACCCTTCGCCTAATTTTTCTTTCAGAATTTCTGTTGAGAAAACAAAATTTTCATAGGTTGTGGTTGATTTGTCCTCTTTTATGATTATATCCTGCGGAATCCCCTTTGAAAGAAGATAATCATGCATTGCCTGCGCTTCGGTAAGATTTTCATTCTTCACATTTCCGCCCGAAACAACAATCAGAGCTGAAGGATTCTTTTTGTGATATTCAATTGCTTTATCAAGACGCTTCGCAAGATTGACGGGCACTTTGTCACCGTCAAGACCTTTGCCGAGAACAATAACCGCATCTTCACGGAATGTGACATTATCTCTTCTTCCGTAAAGAGCAAGAGCAATACAGATTAACAATATGATAAGGATAAATATAATCAAAAAAATCATTATATCACCGCATTTGTAAAAAGGGCATCGTTTTCACGATGCCCTTAAAATTATTTAATGTTTGCCTTGAGGGTTTCAAGTTCTGCCTTGAGAGTTGCGGGAAGTCTGTCGAACTTACCGTAGAATTCTTCGATACCTGCAACTTCATCCTTCCAGAGTGAAACGTCAACGCTGAGAAGCTCTGCAAGCTGTGCATCGCTGACTTCGTCTTCAATGCCTTCAAGGTTGATGTCTGCTGCCTTGGGAACAAAGCCGATAGCTGTTTCGTCAGCCTCAACCTTACCTTCACAACGGTCGATAATCCAGTCGAGAACACGAAGGTTGTCACCGAAACCGGGCCACATGAAATTGCCTTCGTCATCCTTACGGAACCAGTTAACGTTGAAAATCTTGGGAGCCTTTTCGGGGTCAAGACCTGCACCGATGTTGATCCAATGCTGCCAGTAATCAGCCATATTGTAGCCGCAGAAGGGAAGCATAGCCATGGGGTCACGGCGAACAACACCTACTGCACCTGCAGCTGCTGCAGTTGTTTCAGAAGCCATGATTGAACCAACAAATACACCGTGGTTCCAGTCTCTTGACTGATAAACAAGGGGAGCAAGCTTTGCACGTCTGCCGCCGAATACGATAG
>JAZNFD010000202.1:0-3341 GCA_045588975.1 Acutalibacteraceae bacterium
CGCAGAATAATGAAGGGTGGCTGACACATTTATCTGCGGGCGTGGTGTCCCAATTCCAAATTCCGTCAGACCGGTCACCTTCATAATATAGGAAAAGCGAAGGCTGTTAAACCCTCGCTTATATATTACCAATTCCAATTTGTCGAATTAAATTTAATAATATACCTTAAACTCCTTCGATGGATAAACCGTCGGAGGAGTATTTTTTTAATGGACATTAGGTTTACAATTTAATGTTTATTGTACTGTTATAAAAAATTTTAAAGTGGCAAAAATCTTGCCACTTTAGGTGTTAAAAGATAATTAAAGACACTTATCGGGATTGTACAACATCAAATGTAAACGCTCAACAAATAAACAGCTAATCTGTTCATTTAAAATTTATAAATGATTTTGTAAGCAATATTTGCAAGTTAATTCACACCACGAAAGATTACCGAAAAAGGAGCAAAACATGAAAATTAACTTCAGAAATATAGTCTCAAACAACAGTTTTTTTAAGAGTAAACCGCCTTAGGGTATATTTACCCTACCATGCTCGAAACTCATAAATCAGACGATTTGAGGATAAAAACAAAGACTTAAAAGGAGGCATAAATGAAACGATTAACCAAATATGAAAAAGAGAATATCTTTCTCTCAAATGCTGCGGAAGATTACTGGTCTGTTTACATTAACTCAAAGCCGTTTAAAAGGCGTTTTAAGGAGTATGATGACAAATATGCCGGCATTTTGATTCACGAGCATACAGACCAATACGGAGGCGAATTATACAAAGTTCCGAAAAACTGCATATCAATCAGACTGCTCCCTCCGAGAACAGATGAACAGAAAAAGAAAGCAAAGGAACACGCAAAAAATGTTGGTCTCGGAAGAAAAGCGGGGTGATAAAATGAGCGATAATTCAAGCAACAATTTCCCGTTTATTAAATTGCCGAGAGCATTGATTGACGATCCGAATTTTTCAGGATTATCTGCAGAAGCCAAACTATTATTTTCTCTTATTCTTGACAGGATGGGGGTATCGCAGATAAATGCGGACAGATTTACGGATAAGAACGGTAATCTGTTTGTGTACTACACCATTCAAGAAATCTGCATAAAGCTTGGCTGTAGTCACGGAAAAGCGGTAAGACTTGTCAACGAACTTGAATATCATGGACTTATTTTCAAGCAAAGAAAAGGTTGCGGGAAACCGAATAAAATCATTGTTTTACCATCCGTTCTGAGAATTCTCAAAACAGTACATAAGAAATCCGATAATGAGAATTCAGAAGTTCCCGAAAACGGAAATCAAAAGTTATCAATATCGGAAAGAATCTATAATAACAACAGTTACAATAACATCAGTTACCTCCATCCATCTATCAGTTATGATGAGCTGATAGAAAGCATCGAGGAACAGATTGAATATGATTGCATAAACGCAGATGCGGAAATAGTCAGGGAAATAATTCTCATTATGGCAGATGTTATTTCCGGGACAAGCTCCACTGTCAGAATCGGCGGAAGTGATTTTCCGAGAGAAGTTGTTATTTCACGATTCAGAAAACTTACTGCAGAACACATTGAATATATTGTCGGTTGTATTGAAAGCAGTGAAACAAAAATCAAAAACATAAAAGCATATCTGATTTCAGCTTTGTTTAATGCACCGACAACAATAGCAAACTCTGTTTCAGCGGAATTTGCATATTATCAAAATTTATCTTAAGGAGAAACAAATGAACAATACTTTCAGAGATTACCCCGATGTCGTGAGCATTGAAGAACTTCAGGATATGCTTCACATCGGCAGAAATGCTGCCTATGACATTGTCAAGGAAGGTAAAATCAAAACTATCAGAATCGGCAAACGATATATCATTCCGAAAACAAGCGTTATAAATTTTCTCGAAACTGCATCGTAAAAACACTTGTAAAGATAATAATATTATGTATAATTTTAATTACGGAATGATTGACTGTTTTCCAATCAGAAAGGAGTTTCAATGGTAACAGGCAATCTGCAAATCAAAGACGGCAAGTATTATGCCGTTGTCAATCTCAGAGATGAAACCGGCAAAAGAAAGCAGAAATGGGTCAGCACAGGGCTGTCTGTCAGAGGCAACAAGAAAAATGCCGAGCAATTCCTTAGTCAGGAGCTTGAAAAATGGAACTATCATAACGGTGTTTATTACGGTATTTCCGTTGCGGAATACTTTGAAATATGGCTGACAGAGATTGAAAAAGAAGTCAGACCGAACACCTTCCGTTGCTATAAGGGTAATATGACAAATCACATTATTCCGTATTTCAGGAACACGAAGATTCAGCTTCAGTCAATAAAGCCTATCGACCTCGAAGATTACTATTTCTCGCTTCTCAAACCCGAAAGCAACCTCGAAAACGGTGCGGCACTTTCCGCAACAACAATAAGGCACCACCATCAGAACATAAGCAAGGCACTTGCCGATGCGGTCAGAAAAGGATATATATTCCGCTCAATCCCGCAAGCTCTGCAAGATTACCGAAGAAAGAGAAATACAAAGCCGAATTTCTCAACCACGAACAGCTTGATGAACTTATTTCTCTGTTCAAAGGAAATCCCGTTGAATTGCCCGTCAGACTTTGCGCAATTTACGGTTTCCGCAGAAGTGAGGTGCTGGGTCTTAAATGGAAGAACATCGATTTCATCAACCGCACAATAACAATAAGCGAAACACTTCAGCAGCACACGGGCGGCAATTACACCGACCAACCCAAAACAGAAAGCAGTTACAGAACTCTGCCGTTAAATAATACGGCTTATGACCTTCTGAAAGAACAAAAAAAGCTTCAGGATGAACGCAAACTGCTTATGGGTAATTATTACATATATAATGACTATGTCTGTACATGGGGAAATGGTGAGGTTATTGCACCGAATTATCTGACACGCACTTTTCACTCGGTCATTCAAAACAGTACACTCCCGCAGATAAGACTGCACGATTTACGCCACAGCGTTGCGAGCAATCTTCTCAATCTCGGATTTTCGGTTGTTCAGGTTCAGGAATGGCTCGGTCACGGAAGTGCATCAACAACACTTAATTTCTACGCTCACGTTGATAAGAGTTCAAAAATCAGCATCGCAAACACTCTTGATAAACTCAATGCAGGGCAAGAAGCAAAAGAGGACAAAATGTTAGAAAAAGTGTTTGAAGAAAAGACCCTTTCAAAAACAAAAAAAGACCCCGTAAAAGGGTCGGAAAAAGGCTTAAAAAAAGCAAAAATCAGCACAAAAGTTGTGCCGATAAAAAAACAAAGCCTGAAAAAGTGTTAGAAAAATGTTAGAAAAAAGGGTCAAAAGTGTTAGAAAA
>JAZNFD010000203.1:0-2065 GCA_045588975.1 Acutalibacteraceae bacterium
TGCCCGAGCTGAGCGTTGATGCATTCCGTACCTGCCTTGAAAATGGCGAATATTTCTCGGTATCGCATTATTCAAACGGAGTTGAGCTTAACGGAATGAAGGAAATGCCCGATTTCGTTGAAAAGGATGTTGTTGATTCAAAGAGCTACCTTCTCGACAACACTCCGATGGTAACCCGTGTTACCGTCAATCAGGATGATGATACAATCACAATCGAGGGCAGAGATTTCAACGAGATAACCTGGGTTTCAAACGGCAACGTTATTCTCCGTGAAAGCAATATTGCCGATGGCAACGCAACACTCGATCTTCATTCGGCAGAACTTCTTGACGAGCCTTATCTCTTTGTGAGATTCTATATCACGGGCGAAAACGGCATCTGCTATTCACAGCCGTTCGTTCTCAATGTTGAGGGTGAAGAGTTCGAACCCGTTGATGTTCCCGATAAGGTTTACGATCTTCCCTGGTTCCTCAGAAACCTTGTTACCGTTGTTGATCTTGTTTTCTTCAGAGCAAATCCCATCATCTGGATATTCAAGTATTTTGCTCTCGGATATAACCCTGTAACATTCGAAAGACTTTTCAATCCGTTCTGATAAAACACAAAGGACTGTCGGATATCCGACAGTCCTTTAAACTTACATATACTTCTCAATAAACGCCTTTACTTTTGCGTCGTATTCTTCTTTTGCGTCGTAATAGCTGTATGCGTGTACCGCACCGGGGACGGTGAATATTTCTTTCGGGGCAGGGCAGGCGTCATAGAGCTGCTGACACATTTCAAACGGAACAAAGGTATCCTCTTCGCCGTGAATGAAAAGCACGGGATTTTTTGCGTTCGCCATAGTTCCGAGAGGAGTTGCATCTTTTTTCAGGTCATATTTTGCAATTGCTTTACAGAGAACGTTGGTTGCAACGGGTGCAATTCTGCTTTTGAAGCCGAACATTCCCGAAACAACAGCTCTGACCTCTTCATATGCATCGGTGAAGCCGCAGTCCTCAACAATGAGCTTTACCTGCTCGCGGGGATTGTTATTGTTGACGAGCATCGAAGTTGCCGCACCCATTGAAATTCCGTGAAGCATAATTTCAATATCCTCGCCGAAACGCTCGATGAGGTAATCAATCCAGAGGTTGATGTCTTTGTAGTCAAGCGCACCGAAGCCGATATATTTTCCGTCGCTTCTGCCGTGACCTCTCAGGTCGGGAAGAAGATAGTTGAATTCCATATCATCATGATAGAATCCGAAAAGATGACCGCATTCATCGGGGCCGTTGCAGTTATGACCGTGAATGGCGATAACAAAACGCTTTGTTTCCTTTTCCGCAGGAACATACCATGCCTTGAGTCGCAGACCGTCGGGAGTTATGATTTCAATATCCTCGGGATTGTGCGAGAATAAATAAGCATTGTTCTTTTTTCTGATTTCCGTTCTGAGCAGACGTTTCGGGTCAGTGGGCGGTTTTTTGTTGCGGTTGGCAACGCAGCCCATTTTGAATCCGCCTGCACCGAGTGAAAAGAAGCCGATTGCGCCTGCTATTCCTAAACCTAAAACGGCATTGCGTTTTTTCATCGTATCATCTCCCGTTTTTATATGATATAATAGTATCATACCGACAGAAAAATTGCAAGTTCAGACCGTGTTTGACGATGTTTTAAAAAATAATAAATTTTTTTGAAAAAAGTGTTGACAAAACGGAAAACATATAATATAATAAACAAGCTCTTTGGTGAGGGCAGTTAAATGGCGGCATAGCTCAGAGGCTAGAGCAACCGGTTCATACCCGGTAGGTCGTGGGTTCAAATCCAACTGCCGCTACCAGTTATTTGGCCCGGTGGTCAAGCGGTTAAGACACCGCCCTTTCACGGCGGTAACACGGGTTCGATTCCCGTCCGGGTCACCAAACACTTGATATCCGAACTAATCTATGAAGAAGGTTTAGTTTGGGTATCTTTTTTTCTTATCGATAAGTAAACAGCAAAAAAGACGGTAGTAACTTTGGTTTGTTACTACCGTCTTTTTATGTATGGTTATGAGATTTTAATCTTCAAGATATTTTATCC
>JAZNFD010000204.1:0-6768 GCA_045588975.1 Acutalibacteraceae bacterium
CCATTATTCTTGATCTCCTTTCGCTTACTTGCTACGACGCTTCACGATGAACTTATCGGAGCGGTTGTGAGTCTTACGGGTCTTGTAACCCAGAGCGGGCTTACCCCAGGGGGTAACAGGGCCGGGACGGCCGATGGGGGACTTACCCTCACCACCACCGTGGGGGTGATCGCAGGGGTTCATAACGGAACCGCGAACGGTGGGTCTCCAACCCATGTGGCGCTTACGACCGGCCTTACCGATCTGCACGTTGGCGTGGTCGGCGTTGCCAACCTGACCGATGGTAGCCATGCAGTTCAGGGGCACGTAACGCATCTCGCCGGAGGGCAGACGGATCATAGCCAGGTTGTTCTCCTTACCCATCAACTGGGCCATAACGCCGGCGGAACGGGCCAGCTGAGCACCCTTACCGGGGTACAGCTCCACGTTGTGGATGAACGGCTCCAGGTCTTGAGAACCTGCTTCTCACCGTTTTCATTCATCTTCTGAACTCTTTCGAGCAGTTTAGGCTGCACAAAAGGTCCTTTTTTAACGCTTCTGCCCATTATTATCTGCTCCTTTCACTTACTTGTCGTTACGACGCTTTACGATAAGCTTGTCGGACGATTTCTTTGTATTTCTGGTCTTGTAACCGAGAGCGGGCTTGCCCCAGGGAGTAACAGGACCGGGTCTACCGATGGGTGACTTACCTTCACCACCACCGTGGGGGTGATCGCAGGGGTTCATAACTGAACCGCGGACTGTGGGTCTCCAGCCCATGTGACGCTTACGGCCGGCCTTACCAACCTTAACGTTTTCGTGGTCTGTGTTACCAACCTGGCCAACAGTAGCCATGCAGTTAGCGGGAACGTTACGAAGTTCGCCTGAGGGAAGTCTGAGGAGTGCGTAAACGCCTTCCTTAGCCATGAGCTGAGCGGAGTTGCCTGCTGCTCTTGCGAGCTGGCCGCCTCTGCCGGGGTAGAGCTCAACGTTGTGAACAACTGTACCAACGGGGATGTTGGTGAGGGGAAGTGCGTTACCGGGCTTGATGTCGGCTGATGCGCCTGCAAGAACGGTATCGCCAACCTTCAGACCTGCGGGCTGAAGGATGTATCTCTTTTCGCCGTCTTCATACTGAAGAAGTGCGATGAAAGCGGAGCGGTTGGGATCGTATTCAACGCTTGCTACTGTTGCGGGAATATCGAACTTATCTCTCTTGAAATCGATGATACGATACTTTCTTCTCTGTCCGCCGCCACGATGACGAACGGTGATTCTTCCGTAGCTGTTGCGACCGCTGTTCTTCTTGAGTGAAACAAGAAGGCTTCTTTCGGGAGCAACCTTTGAGAGCTCGGAATAATCTGTAACCGACATGTTACGTCTTGCGTTGCCTGTCGGCTTGTAAATCTTAATAGACATTTTCTACACTCTCCTTATAGCGACTTTGCGGAGCAATGTCATTCTCCATACTTTATCGCCGGATTTATGGGTTGTTTCGTCTTACTTCTTGAATTACATCATACCGTCGAAGAACTCGATTGTCTTGGAGTCTTCGGTAAGAGTAACGATTGCCTTCTTGCGAGAAGCTGTGAAGCCCTCGAAGCGGCCGTATCTTCTGAGCTTGCCGTCAACGTTGATGGTGTTAACCTTAGCAACCTTAACGCCGAAAAGCTCTTCAACTGCCTTAGCAATTTCGATCTTGTTTGCATCCTTAGCAACTTCGAAGGTATACTTACGATCTGCAATGCCGTCCATGCTGTTTTCAGTGATGATGGGGCGGAGGATGATATCCTGTGCTAACTTGCTCATGCGTAAACCTCCTCAATCTTGCTTACTGCATCCTTGAGAACTACAACGGTGTCGCAGTTGAGGATGTCGTAAACATTAAGTGTGTTGACAAGAGTTGTCTTAACGCCGGCAATGTTGCGAGCCGAGCGGTAGATAACGTCATTCTTCTCGGGAAGAACGAAGAGAACCTTCTTGCCTGTTTCAAGTGCGTTTACAACGTTAACCATTGCCTTTGTCTTGATTTCTGTAAGAGTAAGGCTGTCAAGAACGATGAGCTCGTTATCAGCAAGCTTAGCTGAGAGAGCTGACTTCATAGCGAGTCTTCTGACCTTCTTGTTAACGTCCTTCTTGTAATCGCGGGGCTTGGGTCCGTGAGCGATACCGCCGTGATACCACTGGGGAGCTCTTGTTGAACCCTGTCTTGCGCGGCCTGTGCCCTTCTGTCTCCAGGGCTTCTTTCCGCCGCCGCTTACTTCTGCTCTGGTAAGAGTAGACTGTGTGCCCTGGCGCTGATTTGCCAGATAGCTTACTACGCAAAGATGCATAGCGGGAATGCTGGGCTCGATAGCGAAAATGCTGTCTGCAAGTTCCATATCGGCGAGAGCCTTGCCTGCCATGTCAAAAACTTTAACTTTAGCCATTTTTCTCTACTCCTTTCCTTATGCTTTAACTGTATTGCGGATAACAACGATGCCGCCCTTGGGACCGGGGATAGCGCCCTTGATAGCGATGAGGTTGTTTTCTGCGTCTACTTTAACTACGTCAAGATTCTGGATTGTAACTTTTTCGCAGCCAAGGTGACCTGCAAGCTTCTTTCCCTTGTAAACTCTTGAGGGATCGGAGCAAGCGCCGAGTGAACCTGCGTGTCTTGCAACAGGACCTGTACCGTGGGATTCCTTGAGTCTGGAGAAGTTCCATCTCTTGATTGCGCCGGCAGTACCCTTACCTTTGCTTGTGCCTGCAACGTCAACCTTGTCGCCTGCTGCAAAGATGTCTGCCTTGATTGTGTCGCCTACGTTGAGGTCACCCTCGAGCTTGAACTCTTTGAGTGTCTTCTTGGGAGCGACGTCAGCCTTCTTGAAGTGGCCCATCATGGGCTTGTTCACACGCTGAACTTTTACATCGCCGAAGCCGAGCTGAACTGCTTCATAACCGTCGTTTTCGATTGTCTTCTTCATAACGACTGTGCAGGGGCCTGCTTCAACAACTGTTACGGGAACTACGTTTCCCTTTTCGTCGAAGATCTGTGTCATACCGATCTTCTTGCCGATGAGTGCTTTCTGCATATTGCTTTCCTCCTGTTAGGTTATTGGTTGACTCTTTCAAGCCAACATGACCTGCATTTGTTGAAATTAAAGTTTGATTTCGATTTCAACGCCTGCGGGAAGCTCAAGACCTGTCAGAGCTTCAACTGTCTTAGCTGAGGGTCTGATGATGTCGATAAGCCTTTTGTGTGTTCTCTGCTCAAACTGCTCTCTGCTGTCCTTGTACTTGTGAACAGCGCGAAGGATTGTAACAACTTCCTTCTCTGTGGGAAGGGGAACGGGACCCGAAACCTGAGCGCCTGTTCTCTTAGCTGTTTCTACGATCTTCTCTGATGCCTTGTCAACAAGGCTGTGATCGTAACCCTTGAGTCTGATTCTGATTTTTCCCTTAACTGCCATGGTAACGCCTCCTTAAGTAATTGGCGGGCTGTAAATTGCAAATTCGTGAAAACTCACCCGGGTGTTTCAACCCATTCCGATTTAAAAACCGGAAAACACATATTTCCGGGTCAGCATTTACGCTATTTGCACATAGGTATCCCATAATAAGGCCGCCCGGGAATGGCAGACCTTAGATCAGGACACAATTCGCCCGGTTTAAAATCGGACATACTCCGCAGAAATTTCCTGCTTCAGAGAGCAGCCACCTCCTGCATCAACGCATATCAACACAGATTTCAGTGAATTTCGGGCATAATTACCCCTTTGTCCGAAACCCGTGCTTGACTATAATAACATAACATATATAAAGTGTCAATACTTTTTTTGGATTTTTTTCAACTTTTTTAAAAGCCTGAATCCCAGTGATATCAAGGGTTTTCGGCGCTTTAACGCAGTGAAACAAAACGCACCGCAAAAGCACATATATGAAATGTATATATATAGCGAAATCCCACCACATTATCTTGTGGTGGGATTGTCATTCAACACAAATTCTGCGTTTTTAACAAATTTAATCAAAAAAGTTTGTTGAGGGTGACGAAGAAATAATTTGCTTTTCTGCGATTTTTCACGACACACGCGGGTCGGTTTAAAAATTAATTTTCCTTGCCACCTCGGCAACGGGCAGACCGACAATGTTGAAATAATCGCCCTCAATCCTCTCAACGAGGGTGCAGCCTCTGCCCTGAATTCCGTAAGAGCCGGCTTTATCCATCGGTTCGCCAGTTGCAACGTATGCCTCAATTTCTTCATCGCTGAGGTCATAAAACTTAACCTTGCTTGTAACCGCAAAATTATCAATTTTATCTCCGCAGGCAATGCATACGCCCGTTATAACCTCATGCTCAACGCCCGAAAGCATCCGCAGCATACTGCACGCATCGGCTTTGTCAGCGGGTTTTCCGAGAATCTTATCCCCCACAACAACAATTGTATCCGCGCCGATAACGATACAGTCGGCATAATCTTCCGCTACGGCGAGCGCCTTTTTCTTTGCCGTCATTTTTGCGGCATCAACGGGAGCTGTTCCGTCGGGAATGGTTTCGTCAACTTCCCTCACTATAATATCAAACTCCAGACCCGCCGTTGTGAGAAGCTCTCTGCGTCGGGGCGAAGAGGATGCGAGAATTATTTTTTTCATCCGATGATACCTCTGCGCTTCATTTCGGCAACACGCATAACGAGTGCCTGAGTTTTGCCGTCCTTTATTTCCCCCGAAAGTACCATATCCACCGCTTTATCAAGAGGAATTCTTTCAACCTCAAGATATTCGTCGTCATCAAGGTGCATATGGGTTTCCGTCAGCTTTTCGGCGGCATAAAGATAGATAATCTCTCCGCAGTAGCCGGGAGTCGGATAGAACTTGCCGAGCGTATGGTATTTTGCCGCAACGCAGCCCGTTTCCTCTTCAAGCTCACGCTTGCCCGCCTCAAACGGGTCTTCGCCAAGTTCGAGCTTGCCCGCAGGGAGTTCAAGAATAACTTCCGCATAGGGATATCTGAACTGGCGCACAAACATCAGCTCATCATTCTCTGTCAGAGCCGCAACGCAGACTCCGCCGTTATGCTCAACAACCTCACGGATGCTGTGTTTCCCGTCGGGCAATTCGGCGATATCGCGGCGCACGTTGATGATTTTTCCGTTATAAATATAATTTTTCTCGGCGGTTTTTTCAAAAAGTTCCATAATGCTCCTCCGTGGTTATGAATATAAATGATTACGAATATATTTATAGTATATTATAATGTATAGGGGATATTATATGGATTATATCACAAAGCCTTGCGAAATGATAGCCGAAAATCAAAGAAAAATGATATTTTCTCTGAAAAAAGCATATCCGCACCTCGGGGTGCATCTCATCGGCAGGTCACTTTGCCAAAGAGGAATTTACTGTCTTCGCATCGGCAGAAGCGAAAATCCGCTTCTGATTGCGGCGGGGTTTCACGGTCAGGAATGGATGACGAGCCTTCTCGCGCTCAGATTTGCGGAGATTCTGCTCCGTTCAAAATCACACGGCACTCCCGTTTTCGGCATTGACACCGTATGCATCAGGCGGGAGATTATAATTATTCCGTGCGTGAATCCCGACGGAGTGCAGATTGCGATAAACGGCATTGACGGTGCTTGGAAATACGCAGAAAACGTCGGGAAGATTATGCGTTCATCGAGTGAAAAATGGAACGCGAATGCTCACGGTGTTGACATCAACCATAATTTCGATGCGGGCTGGAACGAGCTTCGCAACATGGAAATCGATTCGGGCATCGTTGCACCGTCGCCGAGAAGATACGGCGGATATATGCCCGAAAGCGAGCCCGAAACGGTCGCTCTTGTCAATTTTACAAAGCTTCGCAACCCGAGAATGGCAATTGCACTTCACAGCCAGGGCGAGGAGATTTTCTGGGAATACGGCGAAAAAAGACCGCCCGAAAGCGAGCGGATTGCACGGATTCTCGCCGCATCGAGCGGTTATACACTCGTCGAAAACAGCGGACTTGCATCGCATGGCGGCTATAAGGACTGGTTCATCAAGCATTTCAACCGTCCCGCATTCACCGTTGAAATCGGCAAGGGCGAAAATCCTCTGCCGCTGACGGATTTTGATTCAATCCTCAAAGACACAATTCCGATGCTCGCTTTAGCGGCGATACTGTAAATTGAGTCAAATTTCGTTAAGATGAATAGAATGATAGAAAACGACGAAATGGGGATTAAAAATGTATACTTATCACAGCCGCTCGAAAAAGATTCTTGATTATCTGTCGCATTCGGTGCCGTGCGGGATTGCTCAAATCTGCGGAACGGAGGAATTTCCGTCCATATGCGGAACGCTGATGCTGTATCAGTCCTCAGCAGGAGTGTTCTCTGTTGTTTCGGTCAGCGGAGTACCAAAAGAATTCGGCAGCGGCAATATTCTCGCGATGCATATTCACGACCCGAAAACGGGAAAGCATTATAATCCCGAAGGCACCGAGCACCCGTTTCACGCAGGCGATATGCCGCCGCTGTTCGTTGACAGTGGCTGTGCGTGGAGCGCATTTATGAGCGAAAGATTCAACGTAAATGAAGTTATCGGAAAAGAGATTGTCATTCACCGCCGCAGAGATGATTTTACCTCTCAGCCGTCGGGCGATGCCGGTGAGATGATTGCCTGCGGTAAAATCAATCAGAATAATCAAAGATAAAGAAACCCCGCAACCGGATTAACGGTTACGGGGAATTTTATTGTGTCAATTCCGAATTATTTGTAGAGGGGACCGTAGTTTTCGCAAGCTCTGAAGTCTGCGCCTTC
>JAZNFD010000205.1:0-7748 GCA_045588975.1 Acutalibacteraceae bacterium
AATTAAAAAAACGGGGCTGCAACAGCCCCGTTTTTTATCATTTTAACCTTGCTTTGAATTTGCCCATAATTGTTGTTTCTTCGTAGGGCAGAATTTCACCTGCATTTTCTTTCGTGAGCGGTACAAGCTTCTCGCCGTCAAGATTGATCATAAACTGAGGAAGATCCTCATAATCCCAGACGGTTATCTGTCTGTCGCTGTAAATTACAAGATTAGCAAGGTCGGCAACAAATCTGTTGTCGCAGGTGTGCTTGAGATATTTACCAAACCATGTTATTTCGGGGAATGCACAGGTTGATGCATCAATCTGATTATCTGCGGAAACGTGATTCTTGCCGCAGCTGCATTCCTTTGCCTGCTTATATCCTTCGCCGAGAGTGCCGTCAACCTCAGAGCAAGTTGCACCGAAGCTTTCACGGTCGGTTGCGATTGTGCCGTCGGTCATTCTGTCGTTATCCGAAGTAAGCGGCATAAATGAATATCCGTATTCGGCAATAATTGCGGTGTTGATTCCGTCATCAAGAAGCGACTGAATAATATTTGCACCGTTTGCCTGAACATTGTCGTGATAATAATCGCCTTTTTTGATTATCTCGGCATATTTTGCCTTCTTTTCGGGTGTATCAAAAATGAAATTGATTGTTTCCTCGTATCTGTCTGCCGACATAAGAGCATAAAATCCGGGAATTGTAGCTATAGAATCTGTCATTGCTTCGTTAAAGCCGTGCGCTATAAGTTCTTTGGTAAGATTATCCGCAAACTCAACAAGCCCGTCAATCGCACCGATTTCATAAAGACCCTCAAGCATATAATAGATAGCTTCCGTAACTGAGTTGCCTTTCATAATTTCCGAAAGAAATCGCATAAACGAAACGGTGTCAATTTTTATATTTCCCGAAAACGGATCTTCACAGCAACCGACGCCGTTCATTGCGCCCGCAATAAATATTGCCGAATCAATATGGTCTCTTTCCGAATAATTATCCGCGGCATAATAATACTCATGGAGATATGTCATCATTACCGCAGTACCCATACTCATTGAAACAAGCGCAACCTTATCAGAACCGGTAAGATTCATAACATAGTTGATATACTCATCAAGCTGTGATGCGATTGTTACCGTATCGTAACGCCAATCATAAAAGAATTTATAGCAGTTTTCGTAGCTGTTTGCAGCCTTGAGCTCAAGATCACTGACATCCTTCTTGCCTGTGTCGGGATTCGGAATGCCGTTTTCATCGCATACAAAATCGCCGAAAATGGGGTCAACCAATTCTCCGAGAATTTTCGCAAGTTTACCGTAATCCTTGATAAAAAGGTTCCAGAGAATTCCGCCGAGATTCTTGAAAACAGCTTCAACAATCGGTCCTGCCTGAGGTCCCCATATGCGAATATCGTCATCTTCGGTTTTAGTCGAAAGTCCTTTATAATAGACGCCCTCAAGACCCGTAACAAAGACCACTGGAACATCAAATTCAAGATTGGAAAGGTCTTCCGCATACGAAATAACGGAGATATTTTCTTCTTTACCTTCGGCATAGCCCGTCACTGAAACGGAAAGCAATATGCAAACGCAAAGTAAACCGGAAATAATTCTTTTTAAAGTCATTTTATCTCCTCCCGAAGCAATGTTTATGTAAAAAAATTATCATATTTTTTTCTTAATGTCAATGCTTATTTGTAACTGAAAAGCTCTCTTCGCCCTCTGTGGGGGTCATAATAATGCTTAAGATAGTCAGCGATTTCAGTCAAATCTCTGTGCTGCTCATAAAGCAGACGCAGCTCCCTCTTCAAAACATACGCCTCGGATGAACATACGCTGTCAAAAAGTCCTCTTAACTTCTCACGTTTTCTGTCGATAATCTCTTTAATAACCTGCGCTGATTCTTCATACTCAACGCCGAGATCATATAATGTTTTCTTTTCCGCCATTCGTTTCTCCTTTCAAAATAAAATCCGTGGATACCGAAAAAAATCCGCCGAGTGCCACAAGCTCATCTACGACAGGCAAAGCTCCGTTCTCAATTCGCTGAATTCGCGAAGGTTTAATACCCGTTGCGATACCTAAAGCTTCAAGAGTAAGGCATTGACTCTGCCTGAGTCTCAGAATTCTGTCGCCGATGCTTCCTCCCGTCGCATTTCTCGCCACGGAAATCACTCTTGCTCTTCCGAGGATAACCGGAATTACACTTTCGGAAATAACGTTCTGCTGATAACAAACGGCATAACTCAGAACTCTCTCCAGCTTTTCCTGTGACCTTTTAAGAGCTTTTTTTACTGCCGGCGGAGTAACACCGTTCATTTCCGAAATCTCACTGACCGATTTCCCGTCATACCAATGGAGTTTTACAACCGTCTTTTCCGCTTCGGACAGTTCATTTTCGATTGCTCTCTCCATAAGCAATGCCATATCAACTTCACGCTTTCTCCATGCATATTCCGCAGGCGATTCGCAAGCGCTGCAGTGCCTTCCGCAACAAGCAAGCTGTGCCGTTTTTATCTCATCCTCATCGGGATAAAACTGCGGTTCGGGATTGTTTTTCTTTTTCATTTTCCACCTCCGATTATTAGTGTTGCTATTAATTATAGTGAACATTCGTTCGGTTGTCAAGCGATTTTTGGGAAATTTTATAATTTATCTTGACATTTTTAATAGTTTCGCTAATAATAGTTGATATAGAAACATTATTAACAGGAGACATTTATGAGCATCATAAGAGAATTGAGAAGAAAAAAAGGAATGTCGCAGAAAGAGCTTGCCGAAGCTTGCTGTGTTCATCAGACGGCGGTCAGCCAATGGGAAAAAGGAAGAACAACCCCCGATATCAACAGCCTCAAATTGCTTTCGGAGGTACTGGGCGTTTCTGTAGAAACGCTTATCGGAAACGAACGCGAAGACGAAAACCGAATTAGAGGATTCGAAAAAATCAATGCAGAAAGCGCTGTTCAGAGACTTGGCAGAAGCGAATATTTTGCTCTGATTATCACAGACGACAGTATGGCTCCCACCCTCAAGCCCGGAGATACCGTTATCATTAACAGAAACATTCCCGCAGTAAGCGGAGATATCGTTGCAGTAGCCGTTGCAGACGGAGATGCAATGATAAAAAGGATAATAAAAAAAGACACAAGCATATTGCTTGTGTCTGAAAATTCTGAATATGAGCCTTTGGTTTTCAGCTACGGAGAATTTTACAATCTCCCCGTCACCGTTCTCGGCAGAGTAACCGAGATGAGAAGAAAATTTTAAAACATTATTTATTATGGATCTTATTAAAATTATGCCGCAAGCATATTGAGAGCGGTTGAAAGCTGAACATCTTCTTCGGCGGTCAGCAGAGAAAGATTTGCTCCGTAACCTGCTGTAAGATTGACTTCAACAGTAGGCTCAATTCCTGTTCCGTTATAAACAGCCGCTTCTCCTGATTTGGGTTCAACAAGCGCAACCGTGAGAAGAACAGCGCCGCCGTCTTCAAGCGCAAAAAGCTCCTGCATCGTTCCGACACCTGCGGTTCTTGTGCCGATAATCTGCGCCTGGCTGATATCACGAAGGTCACAGGCAAAAAGCTCTGCAGGACCGCTTGTTGCACCGTTAACAAGAACTGCAAACGGCATTGTTATGCTGTAATATTCAGCAGGGAACACCTTCACGATTTCACCTGACTTGTTTTTTGTTACGGCAATATTGCCTTCAATCGCGGGAACGATAACATCAATTACCTGCGCCGCATATTCTATTGTTCCGCTGTATGTATTACGGACATCGAATATCATACTTTCAGCGCCTTGTTCTATAAGCTTTTCTGCCGCCTTCTTGAATTCGGAGGCGGTGTTTTTATAGAATCCGTTGATTTTGATGTAACCGACATTGCTTATAAGCCTGCCGCTGACGCTGGGAATTGAAAAACCTCTCATAGGCTCTACAACCTTTGTTTCCCCGTCACGCATATACTCAATCTGAACAGCAGAAAGCATTGAGCCGTAGAGCTTTTCGCTGAGCTGAGTGTAACTTCCCATTGTAACGGTCTGATTATCGATTGCGGTAATCACGTCAAGCGATTTAAGTCCTGCTTTTTCGGCAGGTGATCCTTCATAAACATGAGTTACAACAAAACTGCCCTTCTGATAATCATATGCGGTTTCAACTCCGATGCCCGTAAGTCCGCCTTCAAGCATTGATGTATACTCTGCATAATCCGATGCATTAAGATAAATGCTGTTTGAATCACCAAGGCTTTCAACATAACCGTTAACAAGAGAGGTATTGAGTTTGTTGCTCTTTTCATCTGAGCCGTAATAATACGCATTTATGATTTCGCTGATTTCTTCAAGCGAATCATAAGTCTGCGAACGGCTTGAGATACCGCTTATAATTCCGTTGTAGATCTGTTTTGAAAGCACCATGGTAACAGCAAAGGTTGCCGTAATTGAAATAATTATTAATGAAATACACAGACCGAGTGAAATTTTTTTATTCATAAACGGCCGTCCTTTCTTTTATAAAAAAAGGCGACCTTGAGCCGCCTTTTTTAATTTGGTTTTAGGGTTTTGAAACATAATTCAGCGGATTTACTCTGCTGACCGAACCGTCTGATTTTTTGATTCTGACTTCAAAATGAAGATGAGGGCCTGTTGTGTTGCCCGTGTCGCCGATAAGACCTATCTGCTCGCCTTTCTGAACAACATCGCCAACCTTGACCTGAAGTCTCTGAGCGTGTGCATATAAAGTATGTTTACCGTCGCCGTGGTCAATTATACAGTAATTACCGAATCCCGAATTCCAGTTTCCGTCATTTTTTGCAAGTATTACTTCTCCGCCCTGAGCGGCACGGAAAGGCGAACCCTTTGTCGTGACATCAGTTCTGACAATATCGATACCCCAGTGAGCACTTCCGTCGCTGTATGCGGGATAGGTTGCGGTAAGTCTTGTTGAACCGGGAACCGGCCATATCATATTACCGTCGTTATTGAATTCCTCATCGGGAACATCATTTTCGGTTGAACCCTGACTTTTGATTACAGCTTCAATTTCCGCTTCAAGCTCTGCACGCTCTTTTTCCTGACGTTTGATTGCAGCTTTGTATGCGTCGCTGTCCTTATCAAGGTCTTTGAGAAGATATTTAACTTCGTCTTTCTTGCCGGTAACGTTACTCTTTTTCTTTTTCTGATTATCCAGATTGCTTTCGAGAGTATCCTGCTTATCGGTAAGGGTGTTCATCTGGGTGTCAAGCTCTGCTCTTTTATTTTCAAGCTCTGCTTTCTGCGCTTGGCTTTCTTTCTGAAGTTCTTCCAGAACAACCAGCTTTTCCGAAAGCGCCGCAATAAGTTCACTGTCTCTTTCAGAAACACGGGTTACAAGCTCTTTTCTTGCAAAAAACGAAGAAATATCACCGCTTGACATAAGGAGTTCAAGCGTTGAACCGTTGCCGCCCGACATATAGTTTTCACGGATTCTCGCAAGAAGAAGTTCTTTGGTTTCTTCAATAAGAATTTCGGTTTCAGCCATCTGAGCTTCAATTTCCGAAATGCGAGCGTTGATTTCATTTATATCTTCGGTCGTAACGTTAATATCGCTTTGTAAATCGTCGATATCCCCGTTGAGAATATCGATGCTTTCATCAAGCAAACCGATCTGCTCTTCAATGTCCTCAATCTGATTGTTAAGTTCATCAAGCTTCTGCTCGTTGGTTTTGATATCCTGCTCAACCTCATCAAGTTTTTCCTGGTTTTCCTGAATGTCCTTTTCGATTTCCTCATATCGGTTCTGCAGTTCTTCAAGAGACTTTTCTTCCTGCGCAATTGCAACAGGCAGGCAAGACGAAACAATGCAGACAAGAACCATCAGAAAACACAGAAACTTTTTCTTTGAACCGGTTCTCTTAATCATCAAGCTCAACAAACTTCCTTTCCTTAAGATATTTTCTGATCGATGTTGCGCTGCCGAAAACAGCCGTAAACACACCGATGCCGACAAATGCCGCAGCTATATACGGTGCGTAATCAATGAATTCCACTCTGATATCTCCGGTACCGAATCCTGAAAGAACGGCAGTAAATGAGCCGAGAGCAAATTCATAAATTCCCCATACCGCCGCAAAAGCCAACAATCCGGCAATAAGACCGATAATGATGCCTTCAATCATAAACGGCCAACGGATAAATGAATTGGTCGCACCGACACTCTTCATAATGCTGATTTCAAGGCGTCGGCTGAACATTGTTACTTTAATTGTATTTGAAATAATAAAGAGCGAAACAACAAGAAGGAGCGCAATCATGCCGATGCTTATGTATGTTACGGAATTTCTGATTCCTTCAAGCTGCCTTGCAAGCGTGCTGTTTTCATAAACACGCTCTATGCCGCTCAACTGTTTGATTTGGTTAACAACAGCTTCGAAACCTTCCATATTGCTTATTGTAACACGGTAGGCATCGGGAAGCGGATTTTCGTTAAGACCGCTGAGATATTCTTTGAGGCCTTCATCAAGCTCCGAAAGAATTTCTTCGTATGCCGTTTCTTTGTCGACGTTTTCGACAAATGCGACATTCTCTATCGAACGCAAATCGTTGCCGAGCTTGATATATTCATAATTGGAAGCTTCCATATCGGCATAAACCATAATGACGTTTTCGGATTCGATTCCCGTAATAAACGCTTCTATGTTCACAAGAAGCATAAACGCGATGCCGATAAGCATAAGGCAACTGAAAAGAACGGTTATCGAAGCAACCGACATAAGCTTGTTGACTTTGAGGTTACGGAAGCCTTCTTTGGTCAGATATCCTAAGTTACCCATCAATCTTCGCCTCCCGTCACACTAAAATCCTCCTGAATCTCGACAGGGTCGCCGTTTTCCTGCAAATCGGTTGACTGTTGATCCTGCGCATAGGCGGAATAATCCTCCTCGGGAGGAACGACGTATTCGTTGGAAATTTCGCTGACTGCGTTGATATGAGATGTTGCAGCTTCTCTGACAAGAGCACCGCCGTCTGACACAACGGTACCTTTATCAAGAATGATAACTCTCTTATCAAAACAACGAACAAGGCTGTGCTCGTGAGTAACCATAATAACGGTTGTTCCCGTTTCGTTGAGACGCATAAGCAATTCAACAATTTCGTAGCTCATCTGAGGGTCAACATTGCCCGTGGGCTCGTCCGCAATAATAATTTCGGCATTATTTGCGAGAGCTCTGGCCAGTGCAACTCGCTGCTGTTCACCGCCGGAAAGCTCCTGAGGATAGTTTCTTGCCTTTTCATTAAGACCCATAAGACTGAGTACATAAGGAACTCTTCTGCGGATCTTTTTCTCTTTTGTTCCGATAACACGCATTGCAAACGCAACGTTATCAAAAACCGTCATATTCGGAATGAGTCTGAAATCCTGAAAAACGATGCCGAGTCTGCGGCGGAATTTCGGAATTTCTCTCTTTTTGATTTTAGTTAAGTCGGTACCGTCAACAACTATGCATCCCGTTGAAGGCACCTCTTCCCTCATCATAAGCTTGAGGAAAGTACTCTTACCAGCGCCTGACGAACCTACGACAAAAACAAATTCGCCTTTATCTATGGTAAGATTTATATCTTTTAAAGCATGAGTGCCGTTATCATACTTTTTTGATACATTGGTAAATTGAATCACAGTATCAATCCTTAAATTAATTAATATTTGACGGGCTTAGCATCAAGATATTTCTTAACCATAAGAGCAACTTTGAATACGATTGCATCGTCAAATTCTCTCA
>JAZNFD010000206.1:0-6576 GCA_045588975.1 Acutalibacteraceae bacterium
TGTGATTTCATCTCCGTAAAAATCTTTTTCAACACCGTTCACAGCCGAGCCTGCGCCGATAAGCGGAGAATCCTTTGAAAGTCTGAAGCTGTTAACATCCGAATAATCCGTTCCCGAGAATCCGGGTACGGTGTTCATTGCACCGATATCAACAAGCGGAGTCATAACATTATAATAACAGTTATTCTCAAACACGTTTCCTCTCGAGTCATCGATGTCATAAGCAAAGGTTGCACCGTTCATAGGAACAATTATGTTGTTTGCGATATAGGAATTGAAAAGATTCTTGAACTGGAATTCACCGCAGTTGATAATTGTGTTGTTATAGAAACTGAAATTATGCTCACCCTGTGCGCCGACAGCGGTTGTTGAACGACCCTTGTTATCATTGACCGAAAGACAGTAGCGCACTGTGTTGTTATGATGTCCGCTGTGATTTGGGCAGTTGCACATAAAGCGTACATTATCGTGGGAGTAGATATACTGATAAGTGCAGTTGTGGGTGTAAGAATCGAAATCAACCGCCATACCGTCGCCGATATTCTTCTGACCTGCTATTTCGCAATACTGAATGGTGCTGTTTCTGCTTCCCCAGAACCACATTGCGGCGGTGAAATATTCAACTTCACCGTTTTCCAGAAGTTCCGCACCGCCCTGACAGCAATTGATTGAGCGGCAATGGGTAACAAGCGCGCCGTCACAAATGCCGACTATAACTGCTTCGGCATCCATCTCGTGAAAATAGCAACCTTCAATCAGCAGTCCTTCGTTATAGATGGGGTCAATATCTTCTTCCTCGCACCAGGGTGCCTGCTCATCATTCCAAGAACCCCAGATCATAAAACCATTTCCGCAGTTATAGACTTCGCAGTTGCTTATTGTGAGGTCATTGACCGCATATCTCGACTTTGCGGGCAGACCCTTAACCATAACCGCTGCTCTTGCGGATGCCGCACCTCTTGAAAAATCGTCACGGCTGTGAACTTTATAGTTCTGCATATCCTCGAAATAAACATTGTCAATAATAATACCCTCTGAGGTCTGATTATAAGTATCAATCCATATACCGCCACCGTTGGGAGCTTTGATATGAAGATCAGATACGGTCACATACGAACAGTCAAAAAGCTTTAACACTTCTGTTTTTTCATTGGTGTAAAGAATCGCTCTTTCACCGTCACCGTAAGACGAAATGACTATGGGATTATCCTTTGTTCCGTTGCAGGTGAGAGTTGCGGTGCATTCATATTCACCGCCGTTTTTGAAAAGAAAATGAGTTCCTGCTTTGATATCAAGATTTTTGAGTCCGCCAAGGGTTTTTACGGGGCTGTCGATATCCGTTCCGCTGTTGGCATCATCGCCGTTGACGGAATCGAGATAGTAATAATTCTTGTCGTTTTCAACTGCATAAGAGAAAAATCCCACACAACCGAAAAGTATTGAAACCGTGAGCAAAAGGCATAAGATTCTGTTCGCTTTTTTCATTGACATTTCTCCTTGTTTTTATTCTTACCCGTTAATTATAAACAACATTTTCCGTAAACGCAATACGCAACAAGAAAAAATATGAGACCTGTTTTCACCTCCCCTCTTACGGTGGTTTGTGTATGATAACCGTGTGCCGTATATTTTACAGGGTTATCTCGCGGAGATGAAGAAGCCGTATTTTTTATTCGGTGTTTCTTTTGTTCTTCACTCTGCGAGACCCTATGGTGTTATTGTAACATCAGCAGGTGCCATTGCCGCCCCCATATTGTTGGGGTCCTTGATGCCGTAATCCTGAATTCTGCCTATCATAATCTTCTCGATTCTTGCCTTGGCTTCGTTTTTTGTCACCACCGCCGCACCTGCTGCAGTTGCAGTCCATTGCGCAGTCGGAGTACGCTGACCACCGTATTCAAGCGGCATTCTGAACTGCTTTTCTGCCGAACAGAAGTGTGACGAGGTCGACGCAACGGCGATTTCCGCTATCCTCGCATCAACGCATACGGCTGCTGCTGCAAGTGACAGCGCCATTGTTGAGCAAGCACCGTAAAGACCTGCGAACGGAATTCCCAATTCACGGATTCCAAAGGTTGTGCCCATACATTGATTGAGCAAATCACCTGCAAAGATAACATCCGCATCCTGCGGAGTTATCCCCGCCTTTGCGATTGCACGGGAAACAGCATCCCTATGGATAACACTTTCCGCCTTTTCCCAGGTTTTCTCACCCGCCATCGCATCTTCATAGATATAGTCAAATTTCCTGCCGAGAGGACCTTCGCCTTCTTTTTTTCCGACTACCGCTGCATATCCGGATATCCCCGGTGCAGACGGCAATGATAAAGTGTATTTTCCCTGCCTTACGGGCATAAACATCACCTCTGATAAACAATTCACAAATATTATCCGCAAAAAATTACAGATTATTCTTATAAAAAAAGTGTGTGCCTGTAAAAGACACACACCTGAAATTATTTGTTATTCTGCTTTTTAAAATATTTCATTGCAACCAAAAGTACGAAGACACCGAGAATCGGGAAAACAGCGGTAACAAGCATACCCGCTTTGAGTCCAACCTGCTCTGCGGCGAGGCTGTATTTTGTACCGATATCGGCGGCGAAATCACTCGCTGCTACCTTATCAACAACAATTCCGAGAAGCTGAGGGGCAAGTGATGCACCAAGGTCACCGCCTGCCGCCATAAGTGCATATGCGGCAACTCCGAGACCGGGAAGATTTTCTTCCATCATTATGAGCGAACCCGGCCAGAGCATTGAGGTGAAAAGACCGGTCAGAATGCACGCAAGGAAAACAAGGATTGAGTTCGACGAAAAACCTGCAACAACGTAGCAAACAGCCGCACCTATCATACCGCCCATAAGCACTCTCATTATGTTTTTGCCGAATTTTGCGTAGCTGATTCTTGCAATGCCGAGAAGAATCGCAAACATCGCCATTCCGAGAATATCTCCGAGAGCTTTATCAACGTGGAGCGCATTCTCCATAAAGGTCGAAACCCAGTTGGACATTGAATTTTCCGCACAGCTTCCGAAAAAAATCGCACCGACACAAAGAGCAAGCGCAAAGGCTCTTTTGCCCGTACCCTTTGTACCCTCTGAGCTTTGAGTGACATCCATATCGGGCATCGGGGAGAGCATAAACATAACCGATGCGATAATCGGAAGAAACGCCCAGAAAAGAGTGAGATACATCCAGTTCTGCGTACCGAAAAATCTGAGGAACAAGGTGCTGACAACAACGACCGTGAACACGCCGAAAGCATAGAGCGAATGGAGAAGACTCATATCCTTCTGCGGATTGTCAGACGGAATTGCCGCAATAACGGGGCTTAAAAGCACCTCGGAAAGACCTGCCGAAACCGAGAAAAGCACCGTTCCGATGAGAAGACCGATATATGTATTCTGCGGAAAAAGCGTCGGCGACAAGGCGTAGACAAGCAGACCCGCAGCGGTAATCAGCGGCATAATCCTGACAACCTTTTTGACGTTGAAATATTTGGTGAACACCGTGAAAATGAGGTCAACCGTAAGCTGGGTACAGAAATTCGTCAGTACGAGAGTTCCGAGAAGAGTATACGAAATTCCGTACATATCCTGCAGCGTTGCGAAAAGCAGCGGCGGCAGACTGAAAATTGACGACATTGTAAAATATGCAGTGTAGCACGCAAGCTTGGTGCGTTTGAAATTCTTTTCTTTCATACCGATTCTCCTTGATGGGGATAATAATGGTATTATATATTTATTCTTGCGGTTTTGCAAGTGGAAACAGAACTTTTCTTTAAAACAGCAAATAGGTTATAAAAAAGCTGCTCGCTTCATCCGAATTATTGAGTTTAATAAACATCAAAAGAACTTCACTATTCAGGCTTCCTCTGACGAGGAAGCTGTCCGTAGGACTGAAGGAGAGAATGGTTTTGCGATAAAACATTGAATTTTAAAGCTTTATTTTGCCTCTCCCTCCGTCTTTTGCTTCGCAAAATCCACCTCCCTCGTCAGAGGAAGGCAAGTGAAACATTTGAATTTGGTTTGATTTTTAGCTTTATAAAAGTTTAAGAGGCTGTTTTTTTAACAGCCCCTTTTATCGGTTTATTCGTTTGTTTCAATTTGTGATAAGTCGGTTGCGGTTATTTCTTCGGGAATTGTTGTTTCTGTTGCTTCCGTCAGAATCTCTGCTTCACCGTATTTTGCGATTATATCTGCTTCCATTTGTTCAAGTGTTATAAACTCTGTTGTGCGAGTTTGATAAGTTCCGTCAGCGATTGCCTCATCATATTGATATTCATTTAAAAACGGATAATCAATTCCAAGATAATATTCATTGATTATTTCATTATCAAAAGTATATATTATTTCGGTGTTATAAATTTCTTGAAACTCTTGGTCTGCATAGTCTTGAGGATCCAAACATATGTGAGAATAAACCTCATCTATAAATTTGGCATACTCCAAGTTGGCTCTTTCAAATTCTTCTTTTGGAATATCGAACGCCTTAATATAGGCAACCATTACCATTTCATTTGTATCATCAGCATAATTCTCGGCAAGGTATTTGTCTTCCCAAATCAAAAAAACATCACGACCAACAATGTCCGCAAAAGACGCAGGAATGGAATAATAATTATTACGATATTTCCTTGGCAAAATATCTCCGCAACCCATTCCGTCACCTTCTGTTGTATTCTCGATTTTTTGTGAAGGCTGAACGGTGGTTGTCTCAACAGCTTTTAAAGACTCTTTTTCGCTTTGCTCTGTAGCGCTGTGTATGGGTATCTCATTGGTATCGTTGTGTTTGTTGTAAACAAAAACAGCTGTTACCATGATTATCATCGCACATACTGCCGCTGCAATCCTTTTGAAGTTCGGAGAAAATGGTGCTGCTTTCTGAACTTCACTTTCTTTGCATATGTTTATTATCTCTGCTTTCTTCTCTTCTGTAAGCTTTATCTTCTTTCCGTTTTCGCAAAACTTATTGAAATCCATTCCCGTCACTCCCCTCTGTAAACCTTTTCAAGAAGCTTTCTGCCCTTCTGCAATCTCATCTTGACTGCCGACGGAGTTTTGCCTATCATTCCGGCAATTTCGTTTACTTTATAACCGTCTATGTAATGCAGAACAATCACAACCGAATATTTCTCGGGAAGAGAAACAAGGGCTTCAAGCACGAAAGACGCATCTTCGCTGAACGAATTTACCGTTACGCTTTCCAAATCCGTATCGGAATATCTGTTTTTTCTTTTAAGCACATTACGGCTGTAATTCGTTGCGACCTTTATCAGCCAAGCTTTTTCGTGCTGACTGTTTTCAAACTGCGGTGCTTTCTGAATATACTTCAAAAAAGTTTCCTGAACCGCATCCTGTGCATCGGCTTCGTTTTTCAGAATCACAATACACACTCTGAAAATCATATCCGCATATTCTTCAACCGCTTTTACAATATCATTTTTCAACGGGATATCTTTCTGCATATTCGCACCCCCTCATTAATAATACAATTCAGACAGCGGTTTGGTCAATTTATTTTTGAAAATAACAAAAACCGCCCGAAGGCGGTTAAGAGAACAGATATTGATTATCTCAAAAACATATAATAAACAACGCCGTATATTACTGCCGCAAGGGTGCCGTAGACAAGCACGGGGCCTGCAATTCTGAACATCTGCGCACCCGTACCGAGAATTCTGCCCTCACTCTGAAATTCCATTGCGGGCGAAACAATCGAATTTGCAAATCCCGTTATCGGCACTATCGTGCCCGCGCCGGCAACGACGGCGATGTCATCAAAAACTCCGAGTGCCGTCAGAATTGCGGCAATCACAATCAGCGTTGCGGGTATCATCAGCTTGACCTCATCCGCATCAAGACCGAGTTTTTCATAAATCATACCGAATCCCTCACCCAGCGCACAGATGAATCCGCCGATGAGAAATGCAAAAATTCCGTTTTTTACTTTATTTGTCGGCGGCGACGCTTTCTTTGCCATTTTCCCGTATTCTCCGCCCGTCATTGCCATAAAATCACTCCTTAATATTCGGTTTTATCGTTTCCGAAAAACGTAATTTTATTCACGCACAATGAAGTGTTGACATATTTTGAAAAAAATTATAAAATAACTTGATAATTAAAATTTGACAGGAGTGTTTTTTATGGCAATTAAAAAGCTTCAGTATTTTGCAGGCGGCAAGTGGCTTGATTCGTCCTGCGAAAAATATATGGATGTTTATAATCCCAGCACGGGCGAAGTTATCGCACAGACCCCCTGCTGCACAAAAGACGAGGTAAACGAGGCTATTGCTTGCGCTAAAGAAGCATTCAAGACATGGTCAAACGTACCCGTTATGAAGAGAGTTCAGGTTGTTTTCAAATTCCGTGAGCTTCTCGAGGAGCATATGGACGAGCTTACCGAAATCTGTGCAAGAGAGCACGGCAAGGTATGGAGCGAAGCAAAGGGCGATATTCTCAAGGTTAAAGAACCCGTTGAGCTTGCTTGTTCGGCTCCCTCACTTCTTATGGGAGAAAGCATGAGAGATACTTCAACCGGCTATGACACCACTCTTTACAGAGAACCCGTCGG
>JAZNFD010000207.1:0-9919 GCA_045588975.1 Acutalibacteraceae bacterium
AAGACGGAAATCATCCGATAAAAAACACAGTTCGGGTTACTTCCGCCACTCTAACCACTTCATCAATGCAAGGTGCATCGGTGAAGTGGTTGCTGTTTATCGGCGTTTTATGCCCGAAACTATGTAAATTCCGCTTGTTGAAATTGCAGTATCGATGTCAAAGAAAGGTTTCATCATTTCAGCGAGTTCATCGGCTTCGGGAAGAGTTGTAGAAACTTTTTCGGCATTGCCGGAATGATGCTTTATCAGGTCTTTTCTGCTCATTCCGTGTGCAACGGTTATTCTGCCGCATTCATTGAGGCAGTCTGAAAGATTTTGAAAAAGAAGATTCCGGTTTGCAAAGTGCGGGAAAGCATTGTAAATAACGATGCAGTCGAATTTTTCTCTGAAATCAAAGGTTTCTGCATCTGCACACAAAAATTCAACGTTTTCGCATCTCGGAAACTTGCTTTTTGCAATTTCAATCATATTCCGTGAAATATCAACCGCAACGCATCTTTTTATACTTCTGTCGATGTAATCGGGAATCAGAACACCCGTTCCGCAAGCAACGTCAAGCACGGATTTACCGTTCCCGATTTCTGCAGTATCAAGTATTCTGTCAATTTTCCATTGTTCTTTAATCATATCTGCATCCCATGAATCCGCAAGCGAATCGAAGAATACGGTGATGTCTTTTTTGTTCATTGTTACCTCTTGAATTGTTTTTGTGACATATCATCCGAAACAGTCAATTACATCCGAACCGTTTCTGACAAACGCAATGAATTCATTTATATTTGCGCTGATTTCGTATGTACCTTTGGTGTAAACTTTTTTATCCTTTGTGAGAATCCATTCGCCGTCGGGGATGTAAACGGTTTTTACTGTCTGCCCTTGCTCCACGATGGGTGCAAAGATGATATCATCGCCGAACATATACTGCGATTCAAGTGTGTAGCAGATTTCGTCATCGGGATATTCAAAGAACATCGGACGCATTACCGGATAACCTTTTTCGCTCGCAATATCCATCTGCTTCTGAATATAAGGCCTTAATTTTTCGCGGATGAAAATAAGATTCTTCAGAATTTCAAAGTTTTCGTCGCCGAAACTCCAGATTTCATTGGGATCGCCGCTCGGCTCGATAAGACCGGGTGTCGGCTCGAAATGTCGGATTCTTGAGCCGTGAAGTCGCATAACGGGGCTGAAAAGTCCGAACTGGAACCAGCGCACAATGAGCTCTTTGAAATAATCGCTTGTTATGTCTGCACCGTAAAATCCGCCGATGTCCGTATTCCACCACGGAATACCGCACATTGATATGTTAAGACCTGCCTTGACCTGACACGCAAGGCTCTCAAAGGTTGATTCGATATCACCCGACCAAACAAGCGAGCCGAATTTCTGGCTGCCGAGATAAGCGCAGCGGGTCAAAGTGATTATATCATCTCTGCCGATTGACTTGAATCCGTCGTACGCCATTTTTGAATAATAATACGGATAAAGCAGTGCAACCATATCGCCTCTGCCTGCATACCATATCAGATTATCAAAGTGCTCGGGATGGATTTCGGGTTCTGCCTCGTCAAACCAGAGTGCATCAACGCCGTTATCTATATAGTTTTCCTTCAGCTTGCTCCAGACATAATCTCTCGTTGCGGGGTTAGTGACATCAATTTCATTCTGCCATCCGTAAAAATCAAAAACTCTGTCGGGTCCCCGTGATGTTCGCATAAGCATATTGCTGTTACGCATATGCCAATAGTTTTCGCTGAATTGGTTGATTGTCGGCCACATCGAAACAACAAGCTTTGTATTCATTTTGTGAAGCTCATCGGTCATGGCTTTGACATCGGGCCAGTATTTCGGGTCGAATTTATAGTCGCCCTGCTCCGTCCAATGGAAATAATCGGCAATGATAACGGATAAAGGTATGCCGAGCTCTTTATATTTTCTTGCAACGGAAAGTAATTCATCCTGAGTTTCATAGCGGAGCCTGCACTGCCAGAAGCCCGTTGCCCATTCGGGCATTTTTGGCGCATAACCCGTTAAATCGGAGAGCGTTGTGCAAACTTCTTTGGGATTACCCGCAATAACAACAAAATCCATAAATCTGCAACAGTCACAGCTCCAGCGGGTACGGTTGTTCGAAAGCTCGCAGAGGCCTGTTGAGGGATTGTTCCAGAGAAATCCGTAGCCGAGCGATGAATAAACATAGGGGATTGTGCATTTTGCGTTGACGTTGCGGATGTCAACCGATGAGCCTTTAAGGTCAAATTCGTTGTCCCAACTGTGTCCGAGACCAAAGAAATGTTCGTTTTTGTTTGGCTCAAACATTACTCTTGCACTCCACAGACCGCTTCCCTTGTTGTCAAAATGTCTGTAGTTGCTTTTGAAAGTCAGCTCCGGCTTTTCTTCAATGATAACCTTGCCGTCTTTATAAAATGTCAGTTTTCCGTTCGGCTCAACCTTAACTTTCAAAGTGCCGCAGGTAAGGGTGGCATAATTATCTGATTCTTCAATAACCGCATCAGCTTTTTGAGGCATAAGGGTATAGTTTTCGTCAATTACCTGACAGTCGGGGAAAGACTGAAAACGGATTGCGTTTTTACCGCAGGGGGTAATGCGGATGAGCTCCGTGTAACGCATTAATAAAAGTTCATTATCATTTATGGTAAGATTATTCATTTTATCATCTCCGCAAATTTTTGTTTTATAAAATCATCTTAACACAAAATTTGTTTTTATACAACAAAGATAACAAGAATCTTTTCCGACTTTGTTTTACAAGAAAAATGCCTTAAAAACAAAAAATCGGGCGATTGATTTGTTTTTTACATCTGCCAAAACGGTTTGCATCAATTGTATTTTACTGTGCAAATATATTAAAATTACAATCAAAAGCCATATAAAATGTGTAATAATACTATTGAAAAAAGAAAACAAAGTGCTATAATAACCTTGAAATCAGGAATAAGTTGGTGGTTATATGCTTTCAAATATCCTTGGTGCCGTGATTGCGGCGGCAGTCGGTTTTCTGATAGCTTTTGCAAACTATATTTTCTCAAAAAGCGTGCTTTTAAAAGCGCCCGAAAAATATTCGGGCACAATCATTGTCCGTCAGATTCTTCAGGTTTCATATCTTGTGGCAGTTTATTTTGTGGGTTCAAAAACACAGATTGCCGACCTCGCATATCTTCTTATCGGTGCGGTAGCGGGAATGACGGTACCGATGTTTTTCTTCACAAAAAAACTTTTATTTCTTAATGATACAATAAAAACAAAAAAAACGGAAAAGGAGGATGAAGCCGATGGGTGAAAAATCAGAGGTTATAATCAGTCTTTTCGGGATTCTTGACGTAACGGGCGAGGTTGTAACAATGTTTATAATGCTTGCGGTTATTGCGTTGCTGTCACTCATAGTGAAAAAGAATCTGAAAGAAAGACCGGGAAAGTTTCAGAATATAATCGAAACCGGTGTCGAATATCTTGATAATTTTTTCTCGGATATTCTCGGCAAAAAGAAATCGAGAAAATATTTCACTTTTCTTGCATCTCTCTTTATTTTTATTATTTTCTCAAACTATTCGGGAATGATTCCGGGTGTGGGTCTGACGAATTATGTGAAAGCCCCCACGGCATCGCTTTCGGTTACGGCGGCACTCGGTGTTGTCACATTCCTGTTTTTACAGATTTCAGGCATAAGGCACAACGCAAAGCATTATTTTTTACACTTTGTCAAGCCGATGTTTTTTATGCTGCCGCTTCTTCTGCTTGACGAAATAATCAAGCCCGCATCCCTTGCACTCAGACTTTACGGAAATATTTTCGGTGAAGAAACGGTTACGGAGGAGCTTTATCACATCTTTCCCATAGGCGCGCCCGTGGTAATGATGGCACTCTCTCTTCTCTTCTGTGCTTTGCAGGCAATGGTATTCACAATGCTCGTCTCGATTTATCTCGACGAGGTTACAGAATAAAAAAACATTATTTTTAAGGAGTAATAAATATGACCAGTTCAGCAATTATCGCACTCGCAGCAGCTCTCGCAATCGCACTCAGCACAATCGGACCCTCAATCGGTCAGGGAATGACTGCAAAAGCAGCAATGGAAAGCATTGCACGTCAGCCCGACGCTGCAAAGGATATCCGTTCAACCCTTATCGTTTCTCTTGCACTTATGGAAGCTCTCTCGATTTACGGACTTCTTATCGCATTTATGCTTATTTCAAAAATCTGAGGAGTAAACTATGAACATTCAGCCATCTGTTATGGTCTGGACTGTAATTTGCTTTTTGCTTCTGACGGTAATACTTAAAAATCTTCTTTTTACCCCTGTTCTGAAAATGATTGACAGCCGCCGTGAAAAAATACAGGCTGCCGCAAAAAAGAAGGAAGACATGGAAAAGCTTATTCTTGAGCATAAAAATCAGACGGAAAAAGAAAAAGCTCTGATGGAAGAAAAAAGCAGAAAAGAAACAAAGCAAAAGCTTGAACAGTTACAGCTTCAGAGCAAAAAAGAAATTGAAGCCGCACAAAGACAATGCCTTGCCGATGTACAGAAGTACAGAGAAGGCATTACTGACGAACACGATAAAATAGTTGGTTCCGTTGCTCCCAAAATGGAGACAGCGGCGGCTTTGTTTGCGAAAAATATTATCTCGCATAGGATATGATGTGTTATGCAAATACAATATGTAATAATTAACTTTATCATTCTTCTTGTTGTTCTTGTTCTTGCGGGCAGAAAAACCGTTAAGCGTATTTTCGGCGGACGCCTTGAAAAAATCAACAAGGAACTTGATGAAGCGGAAGAGATTGAAAAGCTCGAAATGCCTGTTTTTGAGCCTGTTGCCGAGACTGCACCTGAAGATACCCTCAGCGAAGAAATTCTTAAGGTGAAAGAGCATACGGAAGAAAAAATCGCTTCCATAAAGGCTTTCGGCGAAAGAGAGTACAGCGAAATCCACCGCCAGATGATTGAGAATGCACGAAAAGAGCTTTTCTCGGTTATGAAAGAAAATGTAATAACTCTTTTTTCTTATGAAAAATATGCCGAAGAGATCAAATCTCTCGACGGACAGGTACTTGATGCCATACTTTCGGAAATCTGTCTTACTCCCGGCGATATGGCATATCTCAAGCACCACGATGTGCTTTACGTTACCCTCACATCTGCGTTTCCCCTTGAAAAGGAACTTGTCGAAAAGGTTGACAAAATAACAACCGAGCTTCTTGAAAGCGTGGGCGGTAAAACATCCCTCTGGGTGCTTGAAGACCCCACTCTTATTGGCGGTCTGAAGCTCCGCATAGGTGACACCGTTTATGACGGCACGGTAAGCGAAGAACTTTATCACTTCGGAAAAAATATGAACCATGAGCCGATTATGGATGACGATACTGTCGGTCTTCTCATTCAGGAATTTACACAGAAAGCTGAAGATTTCCGTCCGCAGGTTCATAAATACCAGCTCGGCCGCGTTATGACTGTTTCCGATGGCATTTGCTGGATGGACGGTCTTGCCGATATTATGTACGGTGAGGTTGTTGAATTTGAATGCGGCGAAACGGGTATGGTTCTCGATATTCAGCAAAACCGAATCGGCTGCGTTATCTTTGGCGAATTTTCAAATATCGAATCGGGCAGCCGTGTAAGACGAGTAGGTACAATCGCGTCTGTTCCTGTCGGCGAGTGTCTTTTGGGCAGAGTTGTTGATGCTCTCGGAAATCCCATCGATGCGATGGGTTATCTTCCTTATGAAGAAACAAGACCCATTGAATATAAAGCGCCCGCAATTCTTGACCGTTCTCCCGTAAACTCACCCTTGCATACGGGCATCAAGGCAATTGATGCGCTTGTTCCTGTCGGTAAAGGTCAGAGAGAACTGATTATCGGCGACAGACAGACGGGTAAAACCGCTGTTGCCATTGACACTATTATCAACCAGAAAGGCAAGAATACAGTCTGCATTTATGTTGCGATAGGTCAGAAAGAAACTCTGGTTGCCGAAATCAAAGAAAAGCTTCAGTCAAAAGGAGCTATGGAATATACAACAATCATTGCGGTGCCTGCATCTTCGTCTGCGGCGCTTCAGTACATTGCGCCTTTTTCGGGTTCGGCTATGGCTGAATATTTTATGTATGAGGGCAAGGATGTTCTTATAGTTTATGATGATCTTTCAAAGCACGCCGTTGCTTACCGAGAACTTTCGCTTCTTCTCCACAGACCTTCGGGCAGAGAAGCTTATCCGGGCGACATATTCTATCTTCACTCAAGACTTCTTGAAAGAGCTGCGCATCTTTCCGATGAACTTGGCGGCGGTTCAATAACAGCTCTTCCCATTGTCGAAACTCTTGCGGGCGATATATCCGCATATATTCCGACAAACGTTATTTCAATTACAGACGGACAGATTTTCCTTGACGCGGAGCTGTTTAACGAAGGTCAGCGTCCTGCGGTAAATGTCGGTCTTTCGGTTTCACGAGTAGGCGGTGCCGCACAGAAACCCGTTATGAAAAAGATTTCCGCAAGCCTGCGTACAAGGCTTGCGCAATACAGAGAACTTGCTGAGTTTATGCAGTTCGGCTCCGATGTTGACGATGCAACAAGAGCAACTCTTGATTCTGGCAGACGGCTTACGGAGGCTCTGAAGCAGGGAAGATTTTCACCTGTTTCCGATGAAATGCAGACTGTTCTTATCTATGCAGTCAGTGAAGGCTATGCAAAAAATGTTGACGTAGAGAATATGGAAAAATTTGAAAAGGAGCTTTACGCATTCTTTGAAACCGAAAAGGCTTCGCTTATTCTCAAGGTGAAAAACGCAAAAAAATTGGATGATGTGCTTATGCAGGAGCTTGATAATGCTCTGAGTGAATTTGCCGAGAGGTTTTGATTATGCCTACCATACAGAATCTTAAAAAAAAGCTTCAGGTAATTCTTTCAACGCAAAAGCTGACACGCGCAATGAAAACCGCTTCTACGGTTAAATACTCAAAGCTTTCCGCCATGTATTCGGATTATGAGAAATACGAAGAGCAATGTAACTTTATGTATCGGAAATACCGCAAGGATTTCAATTCTGTAATTTCGGTAAAAAATCCCGATGCTCCCGTTTTATATATTGTTCTGACTTCGAACAAAGGAATGTGCGGGAGCTTCAATACAGAGCTAGTTTCGTTTTTTGAGAATATTCTGTGCAGGCAAGAAAATAACCCTGTTATTATTTGTTGCGGTAAAAAGGGCAAGGATTATCTTGAAAGCAAAAAAATCTTTTTTGATAAATCATATATTTTTTCCGATATTCCGTCGTATTCAGATGCGCAAGTGCTTTTCTGTGATATAAAAGAACTGTTGGAAAACGGAGCGGTATCCGCTGTAAAGATCGTATATCCGGAATATCAGAATATGATGAAACAAAGTCCCGTGTGTGATGACTTGTTTACTTTTGATGAAGAAACGGCAGGGTGCGAAGAACCTTTGTTTGTTCCCGACAGACAGACTGTCATAAACCGCGCAGCCGAAAAAATTCTGATTTCCGTCATCTATAAAAAAATACTGGAAACGGCTTTGGGCGCTCAGGCGGCAACGCTTACAACCATGCGCAGTGCATATGATACTGCTTGTGAGTACAGCGCTCAGCTTGAAACGCAGATAAATCGTATACGTCAGAGTCAGGTTACTGCCGACGTTCTTGAAATTTCGTCAGATTACTCAAAGAAAGGGGAAGTGTAATTTATGGCAAAAGACTCTGTGGGAATGGTGCAGAGAATAACCGGCCCCGTAGTGGATATTTTATTCGATATAAATGAAATTCCCGATATTTTCAATGAAATCAATGTCAGCGTAAATGATGAGTTATATACTCTTGAGGTTTCTCAGCATCTCGGCAACGGAGAGGTAAGATGTATTTCAATGAATCCTACCGACGGTATGTCCAGAGGCATGAGAGCCGTTGATACGGGTGAACCCATAAAAATCAGCGTCGGTGTTGAAACTCTCGGCAGAATGGTTAATGTTACGGGAAAACCTATTGACCGCGGTGAAGCCATAAAAACAGAAGAGCAGTGGCCCATTCACCATCCGGCCCCTTCGTTTGCGGAAATTGTTTCGTCAAGCGATATCCTCGAAACGGGCATAAAGGTTATCGATCTTATGACGCCTTATGTCAAGGGTGGTAAAATCGGTCTTTTCGGCGGTGCGGGTGTCGGTAAAACGGTTCTGATTATGGAGCTTATCCGTAATGTTGCTTTTGAACACGACGGCTACTCCGTTTTTGCGGGTGTCGGCGAGCGTTCGAGAGAGGGGAACGACCTCTGGAACGAAATGAATCAGTCGGGAGTTATTGACAAAACGGCTCTTGTTTTCGGTCAGATGAATGAAACTGCGGGTGCAAGACTCCGTGTTCCTCTTGTCGGACTTACGATGGCTGAATATTTCCGAGAAAAATCACATAAAGACGTTCTTCTTTTCATCGATAATATTTTTCGATTCACTCAGGCGGGCAGCGAAGTTTCAGCGCTTCTCGGCAGAATGCCGTCAGCCGTCGGTTATCAGCCTACACTTGCCTCTGAAATGGGTAAATTGCAGGAAAGAATTGTTTCAACGGGTAACGGCTCAATAACGTCTGTTCAGGCGGTTTATGTGCCTGCAGACGACCTTACTGACCCTGCTCCGGCAACAACGTTCTCGCACCTTGATGCGACAACTGTTCTTTCAAGAAAAATTGTTGAACTAGGTATCTATCCCGCCGTTGACCCTCTTGAATCGTCTTCAAGAGCGCTTTCACCCGATTTTGTCGGTGAAAGACACTATAAGGTTGCAAAAGAAACTCAGCGTGTATTGCAGAAATACGCAGAGCTTCAGGATATCATTGCGATTCTCGGTATGGACGAGCTTTCGGCAGAAGATAAGCAGACCGTTAAAAGAGCAAGAAGAATTCAGCGCTTTATGAGTCAGCCGTTCCACGTTGCCGAAGGTTTTACGGGTCAGGCAGGCATATACGTTCCTCTTGAAAAGACCGTTGACAGCGTTGAAAGCATTCTTTCCGGCGAACTTGACAGTATTCCCGAGCAGTATTTCCTTATGTCGGGAACTGCAGATGATGTATATTCCGCATACAAAAAAGAAAACGGGTGATGAATATGAATGATGTTCTTACCGTCAGGTTTTTCAGCGTGAATCGTCGGATTCCCGATATGGAATGTGAGAGTGTGCGTCTTCCGATTTCAGATAATATAAAAGGTGAATTCTCAGGTTCTTACGGGATAAAAAAAGGTCATGCAAGAGCCGTATTTTCTCTTAAGGCAGGGAAAGTAATCTTAACTCAAAACGGCAAAACCGTTTTTGAAGCCGATATCTCCGACGGATTCGCAACGGTTGAAAACAACGAAGTCAATATAACCGTTGACAGCGTGAATGAATAAAAAAGAACCCTGGCTCAGTCAGGGTTCTTTTCTGTAGATACAGTGCTTTAAATGGATTTTTGCGCAGGCTGAATGCGCTTGCTTTTTGTTTTCAGACAATCTCAACAACCTGATATCCGTTATCAACAATGACCTTTATAAGGATATCATCCGAAACGGGTGCTGTCATTGTTACGGTTGCGGTGCCTTCGGTATGGCTGACAATTGCAGATGCAATGCCTTCGGTTTCTTCAAGGATTTTCTTTACTCTTGCCTCGCAATGAGGGCACATCATACCTTCGATTTTAATGGTTTTTTCCATTGGCTTTTCCTCTTTCTTTTTTTGTTGTTTGATCTTTTTGTCTTTTCTTATTGAACGGATGTTACACAAATTCAATCGGAGTGCATTGGTAACTACACAAAAGCTTGACAGACCCATTGCCGCCGCACCGATCATCGGGTTGAGTGTAATACCTGCCCACACAAATGCACCTGCCGCAACGGGGATACATATTGCATTGTAAATAAATGCCCA
>JAZNFD010000208.1:0-2642 GCA_045588975.1 Acutalibacteraceae bacterium
GCTTTGTGCAACTATGAGCACAACCCCGATGCAACAATTGAAATGCTCAACTTCCTCAAGGGGCCGGGCGAAGTCAGCGGCTTTGAAAAACAGTTTATCAAAGAGCATCTCGGCTCGGAGGGCTATAAAGCACGCTCATATTTTGAAGGCGCAACTCCGCAGAACAGCTACAAACCCGATGTGCCCTATAAAATTACCGTTATCGAAAATCCGTATTCCTTCGATAATGCGGACTGGGCAACACTCTATGTTAAAAGCGGCGGAGCAGATAACCCGAGACCTATGAAGCTTCGCAGAAAGCCCTCAACGGGTCAGTGGTTCCTTGTTGAAATTCAATGCCTTGCGGATATCCGTGTGCCCGTAGAGGAAGACCCTTGGGCATAAAGCTTTAAAAGGAGATTTTGTTATGAAAAAATTACTTGCAGTTCTTCTCGCACTTGCAATGTTATTTTCCTTTGCCGCCTGTGGCGACGATACTCCCAATAAACCCAATAATACAAAACAGCCTTCGGGCAGCTCGGATTCGGGAATTGAAGCAACGTATTTTACCGTTGATTTCGGTGAAGAGTGGATAAATATTGAGGATGAATTTGAAGACGATGATGAAGGCAGTATAGCCGTGCTTCAGATTCTTGACCCTGGGGACGAGGAATATTATCTTATAGAAGCTGCAATCAGGGTTGATATTGAGGAGCCATACGATTTCCGTGAGGATCTGGTGGATTACGGCTTCAATCAGTATGAGTATAAGGTAAACAATGCTTATGAAACCGTAAAAATCGGCGGTGTTGACCTGCTTAAATACGATGACGGTGACGACACTCTTGTTTATTTCAACCGTGTTGAAGAAGCTAACGCATCGGTTTACATTGACTTCGATGCAACCGATATTTCAGACAGCCGTATTCAGGCACTCCTTGACGGTATCACCTTTAAGCTTGAAGATATCGGCAATGTTGACGGTCCTTGGGAATGGGACGGCGAAGAATTCTTTGCCGACGATACAAGCGTTACCGCAGGCACATTTACTGTTTCAACGCAGTTTGTTCCCTTTGAATCACCCGTAACAACCTTTGAAACCTTTGAACATTCCGTTGCCGCAATCGGCGACAATATTTATGTTCTTATTGACGGAGAATTGAACGTCTGCCATTATAATGGCTCACAGCTTGTTTTTGTTGAGAAGATTGAGCTTCCCGAAGATGACTATGACAGAATTGAAGCAACTGCCGACGGTTCGCTCTGGGTAAGCGGCGGAATGAACGATGTTCTCCGTATCAAGGACGGCAAAGCAGTTGCAACATACGAAGACATTGACAACCTTGCAATTCATCCGTCAGGTATGTGGGGTGTCAGTTTCTTCACATCAAATGAATGCGAAATCGTTACCTTCAGCGGCAATACATACACATCTGTTCCCGTAACCTTCAAAGAAGCAGATACAATAATGCACCTTTGTGTTGACGAGAACAATATATATGTCTGTGCAAGTGCCGCCGATGACAGCGGACACAAGGTTTTCATCTATAATAAATCAGGTGTTCTTCAGAAAACTCTCTGTGATGCAGACGGCGAAGGTCTCGGAAGCGTAACCTTTGTTACTCAGACCGCAAACGGTTATATAGCCTTTGACGGCAATATGAGAGACGTTCTTCTTTGGGACAACAGCGGTGCATTTATCGAGGAAATTTCAGACAGCGACCTCTTTGCAACAAATTATCCGTGGTTCTGCGATTCAGCAGTTATGGATGACGGAAGCATTATTACCGTTATGACCGATGAACGTCAGGATAAATCCGCAACAGAGCTTGTTGCGTTCATCGTTAAAGGATTCTGATATTTATGATTAAGTTTAAAAGATTTACCGGCATATTGCTGACTCTTTGTTTCGTGATTGTGCTGACCTCTTGCGGAGAAAATACTCCGCAGGAGGTTACTCCGGAAGAAACAACTCTTACTGTCGGAAGCGAAGCCGAAAACGATATTGAGATTCTTCAGCTCAACAAGGAATATATCTCGCATTATGAATGGTATGAGGATTATCCGACTATGCTTGTCAGAAGCGAATATACCGATGTTACCCTTGATAAATCTTTGGAGAAAAAATATTCACTTCTTGCAAACGCTCTTTCAGAGACCTCCGTTATGCGAAAGAGAACAATGGAGGAAGAAAAGGATAATCTTCTCAGCCTTGCAACGGAAGAATTTATGAACGACGGCGAAGCGTTTTCAACCCGTGTGTCAACTCTCGATGTCAAGGTTCGCCGTGCAGACAGCGTAGCTGTAAGCCTTCTTGAAGATTACGCAACCGAAAGCTCACGGTCTTTCTCGGGCTATAACTATGATACCGAAAGCGGAAAGCTTCTTACTCTTTCCGATGTTGTGAAGGATACTTCAAAGCTTCCCGAAGCTGCCGAAAAAACGCTTATGACCCGTATAGGCGAAGAAGAGCCCTTTGGTGAAACGGCTGTAAGAGATTATTTCAAAAATGTTTCCGAAGAAGATATAAGCTGGACTCTTGATTATAACAGCATAACGTTCTACTTCGCTCCGGGAGCTGTTGCACCGACAAATTTCGGGAATCAGACAATAACCTTAACCTTTGCGGAATATCCCGGATTGTTCAAGGAAAAATACACTTC
>JAZNFD010000209.1:0-3259 GCA_045588975.1 Acutalibacteraceae bacterium
AACGGCAGACGCATTTTTGATATGCTTATTGAAGACACAAAACCCGAGGAATTCAGCTTTATCGGTGATACATACTGGTTCCAGTATGGCGGTGTCAATCCGTGTGATTACATCGAAAAGATTGCAGGCAGAATGAAAGTCTGCCATTTCAAGGATTACGGTATTGCAGATCACACACCGAAATTCGTTGAAATCGGAACAGGCAACCTCAATCTTGATGATATTTACAATAAATGTAAAGCAACGGGCGTTAAATTTATCGTTATTGAGCAGGATATTTGCGAGATTGACCCCAGAGATTCAATGGCAATAAGCTATAAGAATCTTGTTGAAATTGCAAAAAGGAATGATTAATAAATGAGCCGAGCACCTTTTACAATCACCGTTCTTACCGACACACATTATTACTCAAAAGAAAACGGAACCTGCGGCAGTGCTTATGATAATGCCAATTCACGAAGTCAGAAGCTTCTGGCGGAAAGCGCCGAAGTACTTGAAGCTGCTTTTGAGCAGATAGCATCGGATGACAGAAGCGATGTTGTTATTATTTCGGGTGACGTAACCAACAACGGCGAGTTGAATTCTCACAAGGAATTCATTGAAATGCTCCGTGCTCTCAAGAACAAAGGTAAAAAAGTATTTGTTATCACTGCAACCCACGATTTCAGAAATCACGGATTTACCGATGCATACTGCGGCGACGAAAAGACACAGACTCCGACGGCACACAGAGATATGCTCTTTGATATGTACCGCGAATTCGGTCCCGATGAAGCAATTTCCGTTCACAGACAGAGTATGTCATATATCATTCAGCTTTGCGACGGCTACAGACTCTTCGCCTTGAATGACGACAGCAATCTTAACGGCAAAAGCGGATTTTCCGACGAATGTTTTGAATGGATAACCGAAAGAGCCGCCGAAGCACGCAGAGATAATCAGACCATAATTGCGATGACCCACCATCCTCTTATCGCTCCGTCTCCGATTTATGAGATAATCGGCAAGGGCGATATGCTCGGTGATTACGATAAAAGAATAGAACAGCTTGCAGACCTCGGTATTCAGTTTATGTTTACGGGTCACACTCATATTCATAATATTTCGGCTTATCAGAGTGCAAAAGGAAATGTTCTTTATGATATCTGCACGTGTTCTCCCATAGGTTATCCCGGTGCATACAGAACAGTTACTTTTAATTCCGAAAGCTCCGATGTTGCTGTCAGAACAGAATACATTTCAACTCCCGAGAGCTTTAAAGCTCAGGGTAAGGAGCTTTTGCCCAGCCTTGAAGACCAGCTTATAGGTGTTATCAAAGGAATGATTAAAGTTGCAGGCGAGGACATTGATAAGCTCGCATATATGGCAACGGCAATCAGCATCAAGCCGAAAGTAATTTATAAATCCGGATGGATTATCAAGCCTGTATTCAAATTCCTTAATTCACTCAGAGTCGGTACGGTTGCAAAGTGGACAAAGAAAGAAACGGGTCTTAAACCTTCGGATTATGCCGATATAAAAGACAAAAAGGTTGTTGACCTCATTTCTGAGCTTGTTCTCAATCTTTTCGGCGGCGAAAGCAAGTATCCGCCCGAAACACCGACATATAAAATAACAATCGGATTTTTGAACATCATCGACAGCATTCTCCGAATACTTCATATTGATCTGAAAAAAATAATTAAGGTTTCTTCAAGTGTATCCGGATTGGTTGAGTCACTTCTTTATAATCCGAAAATCGATTCATATACGGCCGATTTAAAGATATTCCCGTTTTATGAAAATTCAGTTTCGGATTTTGAAAAATTAGAATTTGATATCGTTGAGCCTACCGTTAAAAAGAGCAAAAAAGGACTTCCGATTTTAATTGTAACAGTGCTCGCGGTTATCGGCTTGCTTCCTTTATGGCTTATTCTGATTTTATCGGCTTTTCTTGCAAATCGGATTAAATATCGTGATAAATTAAAATAACATACGGTGATTTTATGAGTTCATTTACAGAATTCCAGGCACTTGTTCTCGGTAAGCTTTGCTCAATTGAAGAAAGAATATCCGACATTGAAGCTATTCTGGGTATTTCACAGTCTTCCGAGACTGATGATATTGAATCAGAGCCTGAACCGATTGAAACCAACAGCGATTATGTAGGACTTGAAGATGAGATTTCGGATTTTCAGAAGCAGTTGAACGAAATCAAATCTTTGTTTTCCGAGTGATAAAATCAATAACTTTTGACGGGAGGTTAAGAGTTTGAAAAATAAAAATCAGAAAAAAAGAAAAAAGAAATTCAGCGTGCCTGCGCTGACATTTTTCGGATTTCTAAGTGTGTGTGCGCTGACTGTTATTGTTGTTGCATCTTATGTTCTTTTTCATGTAATAACAACAATCAACGGCGATCTCATTGTTAATCTTGAGGAGTATAAGGCTAATCAGAACCAGACTTCGTTTATTTATGCATATGACTCCGACGGAAACGAAGTCGAGCTTGCACGTCTTCACGGTGAGGAAGACAGAGTCTGGGTTGACCTTGACGATATGTCGCCTCATATGGCGGATGCTTTTATCGCTCTTGAGGATACACGATTCAGGGAGCATCACGGCGTTGACTGGATAAGAACAATCGGTGTTCTCGTTGTTCCCGATAACTTCGGTCACGGCGGTTCAACAATAACCCAGCAGCTCATCAAGAACCTTACCAATGAAAAAGAGGCTACAACCGTCAGAAAGTTCAATGAAATTCTGACTGCGCTGAATCTTGAGGAGCATTACAATAAAGACACTATCATTGAAGCTTACCTCAACACTCTTTATCTCGGAAACGGCTGTTACGGCGTTAAAACCGCAAGTGAAAAGTATTTCGGCAAGGATGTAAGCGAGTTGAATGCTGCCGAATGCGCCGTTATCGCGTCAATCACTCAGGCTCCGACGAAGTATAATCCTCTTCTTAATCCCGAGAATAACAAAGACCGTCAGCTTTCATGTCTGAGAAAGATGTATGAAGAAAAAGGATTTCTCACCGAAGCTGAATATAAAGAGGCTTGTGATTTTGAGCTGATTTTCACTAACAGCGATAAATATGTGCCCAAGGTCGATGAAAATGCTGTTAAGGAAGAAGACGAAGAAGTTGTAAACAGCTTCTATGTTGACTATGTAAGACAGTGCGTTATACGTGACCTTATGAATGAATACGGTTATTCAAAGCAGCAGGCCAGCGATAAACTTCTTTACGGCGGTCTTAAAATCTATGCTGCTGTTGACC
>JAZNFD010000210.1:0-15416 GCA_045588975.1 Acutalibacteraceae bacterium
GAAATACTGACACAATAACGAGTATGTAATCAGCTGCGGACAGCAATGAGTTTCACCGTCATCGAGAAGCAGACAGTTTCCTTCGTCATAATTGCAACACTCAGTTTTAACAAGAGTATTTACACTTATTCTTTGCTTTTCGGTAAGTCTTGGTAAAGGCTTATTCATTTTTCAGTCTGTACCTGACCTTTTCGCCATTATCGGTGAAAGATAGAGTAACTGTCCTGTTGGTATCAGTATTCTTTATTTCCGTATATCCTTTGGAAAGCAAATCAACCGCCATTTTCTTGGTAATTGAAATACCCTGCGACTGCAAAAAAGTGTTGTCTTTCCAAAAAGCGAATTTGCATCCGTTCTTTTCACAATGGAAACCGTTTTTACCTTCGGTTACATTACCGCCGCATCGGGGACATTTGCCGACAATTTCTCTGCCGGAAGGGAACAATATATCTGCATCATTAACGGGAGCATACTCATCAATGATTTCAATAATCATTTCGCTGATTTCCTGCATAAATTCTTCGGGTTCCATTTCGCCCTTTTCGATAAGTTTGAGCTTGTGTTCCCATTCAGCAGTAAGAAGCGGAGATTGGATTTGTTCGGGAAGAACGGTTATGAGCGACTTGCCCGTAAAAGTAGGAACAAGAGAAACGGTCTTTTTGTTATTCTTTCGCTGAACAAATCCCGTTGCAATGAGTTTTTCAATCATCGCAGCTCTTGTTGCGGGAGTTCCGAGACCTTTTCTTTCGGCATCTTCGGGAGTTTCTTTTGCTCCTGCATTTTCCATAGCTGAAAGCAAAGTATCTTCGGTGTAATTTGATTTTGGCTTTGTGAAATTTTCTGTCATTTCGTATTTATTAACCATAAATACATCGCCTTCATTGATATTGACTTCAAGCTTATATTCATCTGAATCATCGGTTTCATCATCGACAAAGTTTTTCCAGCCGTAATCCTCAATTACACGGTATGAAACAGTAAACTCCGTATCACCGCATCGGATAAATGCTTTGTCGAGGAAATAGTAAAAAGGTTCGGAAACTGCACACAGAAGTCTTGTTGCAATCATTGTGAGAATGTTAATCTCACCTGCATCGAGTGAAGCAAGATCAAGACTTGCAACATTCTTTGTGGGGATAATGGCGTGATGGTCAGTTACTTTCTTGTTGTTAATAACCTTCAGCTCGTCATACTTGGTTATTGTTCTGTTAATCAGACTTGCAGATGCATTGATAAGTCCGGGAATGGATTTCTCCATATCGCTTGTAAGGTATCGGGCATCTGTACGGGGATAAGTGCAGAGTTTCTTTTCATAAAGCGACTGAACAAGATTCAAAGTCTGCTGTGCCGTATATCCGAGTTTCTTGTTTGCATCTCTCTGGAGTGTTGTCAGGTCATAGAGCAAGGGTGCTTTTTCTTCTTTTGATTGGCAAACAACCTTATAGCAGGTTGCTAATTCATGCTTTTTACAATCTGCAAGGATTTTTTCGGCATCTTCCTTGCTTTCGATTTTATCTGTTTTCGCCTTCATATTACCGCTTTCAAGCTGAATATTGTAATACGGTGTCGGCTCAAAAGCATCAATTTCTGCCTGACGTGAGATTATGAGGGCAAGAGTGGGTGTAACCACTCTGCCGACATTAAGGGTGCGATGATAAATAACCGAAAAGAATCGGGTAAGATTTATGCCTACGAGCCAGTCAGCCTTTGCTCTGCAATCGGCGGCTAAATACAGATCATCGTAAAACTTTGAAGGCTTGAGATGCTTGAAGCCTTTAATTATGGCTTCATCTTCCATTGATGAAATCCAAAGTCTTTTTACGGGTTTTCTGCATTCGGAAAGTTTAAACATATTTCTGAATATGAGTTCACCTTCACGGCCCGCATCGCAGGCATTGATGATTTCGGTTACATCTTTGCGATACATAAGGGATTTAAGAATTTTGAAATGGTCATATTTGATTTTATCGGCTATCTTCAATCTCCACGGAGCAGGAAGAATGGGTAAATCTTCCTTTCTCCATATCGCATATTTGCCGTCATAACTGTCGGCATTTGCGAGAGTATCAAGATGACCGTAGCACCAAGAAATGATATATTTATCATTTTCGATATAACCGTCTTTTCTGTTTTTAACGCCGAGTGCGTTTGCAATGTTGATAGCAACAGAAGGCTTTTCGGTGATAATGAGCTGTTTCAAGATTATCAAGCCTCCGTTTCATCGTCATCGGCTTCATCAATTTCGTATTCTTCTTCATAACCGCCGTCAAAATCATCATCGGTATCGGGTTCTGAAACGGTGGGAGCAGGTTTACCGCCCTTCTTAAACTTGAAGTAATAGAGTGCATAACCACCGCCTGCAAGTGCGACTACAACAAGAAGAATAATACCGTTTTTACCCTTTGATTCCTTTTCGTCAGGTTCTTCTTCGGTACTTGTTGTATCTTCTGTGGTCGGTTCGGTTGTCTGTTCGGCTACTGCACACTGAGCAAGATTTACCTTGCAGAGTTCACATTCGGTATTAACCTTGCCGTCTTTGCACTTATCCTTGCAGGAACAAGTGGCAACCTCTACTTCACCGTCATTGATAAGAGCCATAAGGTCGGCTTCATCAACCAAATTGAGCAAGTACACGTTTTCTTTATCGCCGTCACGGTCAATAACAATGTAGAAGGTGTTACCGCTTTTACTTGTAACGGTCAAAAACTGTTTGCTCTTGATTTCTTCATCCTCTTTGCCTGATGTTATATATCCGCCCATCTGCAAAAAATCGTCAATGAGTGACATATTGCCGTTGGGAGTAAGTTCATTTGTCTTATCACCCGTATAGGGAATATCAACATCTGCTTTTGAGATTGTGATGCTGTCAATGGAAGAAGGAATAGAAGTGTTACCGCTTTCATCGGAAGCATAATAGCTTTCAGCAGCAAAAGCGGGTATAGAAAATGCCATTATGACAAGCATAACGGCTACAATGCTGAAAATTGCTTTGAGATTAGTTTTCTTCACTCGCAGCACTCCTTTCTTTTATTCTCTTTAAGAGTTCGGGTAATTCGCTGATGTCGATATTTATAGCTCTTACCATACCTACGATTTCGATATTTTCGAGTTTTTCAATCTCGTCATCAATAGCCGAATTACGCTGTTTGAGTTTATCAATTTTTTCGTTGTTTTTTGATTTCTCATCTTTGAGTTTTTGGATTTTGGGATTCATAAATACCGCCTTTCTTATGGCAGTCTGCCGTATGCATAAAAGTGTTCCTGCCAATATGATTTTGTAAGCGATTCATACTGTATCGGATCTCCGCAATGGAGCATCATATTATTGCCGACATAAATTCCGACGTGAGTAACTGTTCTGGCTACATCGTAAGTGTTTTTGAAGAACACCAAATCACCGGGTTTAACATTAACGGAAGAAACGGGAGTGCAAAGGTCATAAAGACCTTGCGCTGTCGGTCTGCCGACACTCCAACCGCAATGGTTATATACCCACGATACGAAACCTGAACAGTCAAATGATGTACTCGGTGAACTGCCGCCGAAAACATACGGATAACCGAGATATTTTTCGGCTTCGGCTATGATAGCCGCAAAACGTTCATCGGTCAGAGCTGATGCAGGAATTTCATAGTCCTCATATTCCGTGTTGTAGTATCTGTCAACATATTCGGAATCAGGATAAAGATCGGGACGGTTGCCGAGAGTTGCCATATATACCGAATACAGTTCAAGTTCTTCTTCGGACATAATCTGCGAAGGAACGTGTGAAAGGTTGTTATTCTTCAGAGTGACGTAACAAATGTAATAGTTGTACGGCACTTGAACCGTATATGAAACAATCTGCGGAATGAGATTTCCTTCGTCATCTACATACCATTCAATTCTGTATCGTGTTTCTTCCCTGTATCTGACTTCGGTTATGACTTGCTCGGTAAGGGTGTACTGTTTATCAAAAAGTGTCTGAATATCTCCCTCAACTTGGTCGATTGTCCATTCACCTTGATGTAAAGCTGTGAGAGCCGATAAAAGAACATACGGATCGTGATAGATTTCATCAACCGTGAAATGGTATTCGTGATACCCGTGTGTACTTTCGTAATTATCAATGGTGTGTTTCAGAGTGTTTTCAAGTGCCGAATATTTTTCTTCTGCTTGTTTCATAGCTTCATCGGTACTCGGATAACTTGTAAGACCCATTCCGCCTACACCTGACTGTACGAAAACGGTAGCTGATGAAAACATAGAAAAAATAAGCAGGACGGCGAGAACTACGCCGCCCGCTATAAGTACACCTTTCTTATGCTTAACAACAAAGTCTTTTACTTTCTTTGCCGCTTCCTTGCTTTTTTGAGCAGTTTTAGCGGATGCTGATGCAGACTGTGAAGCTGTCGCACCCTTATGTGCCGTTTTCATAGTTGCATACTCTTTCTTTATTGCCCGTTTCTGTTGCCATCTCGAATACGGATTTGATGAAAACTGCGGATTCTGTTCCTGTGACTGTTTAAAGAGAGCATCCACATTGGCTTTATCTGCCTTTTTTTCGACTCTTGAAGTTTCACGGTACGGTTTCAGTTTACGGCTTCTTTCAATTCGGTTTCCCGTTCTGACCGCACCTTCAACACCTTGTTCTATCTTGTGAACGCTCTCTACACCTACATTTTCATCTTCGGTTTCGGAAATCTTCTTATGAACCGTTGCAGATGCAACATTTACGGGAGCTTTTTTGACTTCGCTTGTCAGCTTCGATGAGGGTTTTGGTTTATCCACATCCTCGTGGAATATCTTTTTGGGGATTTTCTTTTCAGCTTTTTCAAGCTTTTTCACCGCCTTATCAGCTTTATCGGCAGCTTTCTTTACTTTGGGAGCTTTCAGTTCTTCATCGGTAAATTGCAGTCTTGGTACTCGTTTACTCATAAAATGCCCCCTTTAACGGGTCAAGCAACTCTGTGTCTATCGCCATTGGGGTATTCGGCGTATATACCTTCAACTGCAACAAGAACACCGTATTTTTCTTCGATTATACTGAGTGCATCTGTTACTTCATTGAAAACGTCAATAATATTAAACATTTCTGTATCGGTTTCATCGGTATCGAAGGTTTCATCACAGTCTGCTTTGCACTCATGACAAACATTATTCGGGTTGCTGTCACTTTCGCAGTCGAAGCATTCATCGCAGTTGTCACAGTCACCGTCACAATAACAATCATCAAAATGTTCGCACTCGGAACAATAATCGTAATCATCATCGATATTATTGATGTCATCAGCTTTTTTATATGCCTGATTAAAAGCATCGACAATTGTTGCATATTCAAGAAGCAGGTCAACCGCATCGGAAAGGTTTGAATGCTCAAAAATTCGCATAATGTCAGTGAAATTAACAAAATTCATTTTTCGGATACCGACATCTGTCATGTGATAGAATCGCTGAACCTTCTTACAATATTTGTTCACGCAAGTTCTGTAGTCCTGAATGTTGAACGCTCGGCAAACATCTTTTGCACAGAAGAAAACAACTCCATCTTCCCAAAGCACTCGGACTTCACCTATGCTTTCTAAATCTATTGTGCATCTGATTACGTTGTCAGTCTTTATAATATCCTTTATCATTTTAAAAAACTCCTTATAGTAAAGTATCAGTCCGCTTTTTCCTGCGGCTTTGTTGTCATAATCGAATACAGTTCCGTATCCTTCGGGAAACGGTCTGTAAACGGCAATATGGTACTGCCGTAGAAGATAAGACCTTCACCTTCGCCTGACTGAGTTACATAAGAAAGCTGATGCGGGGAAATATTGAGCTGCTTTGCAAGAATCTGTCTGTCGCCCGAAGCCTGATTGAGCATATATATGTAGTCGGAGTTTTCAAAGATATTTTCGATTTCTCTCGATGAGAGCAAGTCTTTGACGTTCTGCGTAATGCCCGTCGGTATGCCGCCCCATTTACGGAAACGTTTCCAAATTTCAACCGTGTATGCAGCCGTCTGTTCTTCTTTGAGCAGAAGGTGCATTTCGTCAATGTAATAACGGGTAGCTCTGTGAGCTTCACGGTTTACGGTTACACGATTCCACACTTGGTCCTGAACGATAAGCATACCGATTTTTTTGAGCTGTTTTCCGAGTTCTTTGATGTCATAACTCACAACACGGCTGCGAATATCAACATTCGTGCGGTGATTGAAAACATTGAGTGAACCCGTAACATAGATTTCAAGAGCAGTAGCGATATACTGTGCTTCTTTTTCTTCCTGCTTACGCAGTTCGTTATACAAATCTTCAAGAATGGGCATATTTTCGGGAACGGGATTAGCAAGATACTCCGTATATACACGGCGGACACAACGGTCAATGATTGTTTTTTCGACAGGCTGTAATCCGTCTTTGCCTGCAACGATAAGTTCGCACAGAGAAAGAATGAAATCGGATTTAAGGGTCAGCGGATTTTCGTCATCTGAATAGTTAAGGTTCAAGTCCATAGGATTTATATAGTCCTCGGAAGTGGGTGAAATCTTAATAACCTGACCGTCAAGCCTTTCAACCAATGCACCGTACTCGGATTCGGGGTCGCATATAATAATGTCGTCATCTGTTACGAAGAAAACATTTGAAATCTCTCTCTTTGCCGAGAAAGATTTACCCGAACCGGGAGTACCGAGAATAAGACCGTTGGGGTTTTTAAGCAGCTTACGGTCAACCATTATCAAGTTGTTCGACAATGCGTTAAGACCGCAATAAAGAGCTTCCTTACTCGTCTGGAAAAGTTCCTGCGTTGTGAAGGGTATAAAAATAGCGACGCTTGATGTGGTCAAGCCTCGCTGAATTTCTATTTGGTTGTATGCAAGGGGTAAACTGCTCATAAGTCCTTGTTCCTGTCGGAAATCAAGCCTTACAAGCTGACAGTTGTATTTTTGAGCAATCGAACTTGCCTGAAAAACATTGTTATCGAGCTTCTGTTTTGTTTCGGCAACATTGAGAACGATAAAGGTGAGAAGAAACATTCTTTCGTTTCGGCTCTGCAAGTCCTGAAGGAGCTTTGTCGCTTCATTGTTGTATGTTGCAAGGTCAGACGGAATAATATCCATATCGTAACCCGCACGAACTGCCTTTTTCTGTTCTTCAATCTTCATTTTCTGAAGGTCGGTAATTTTTCTCTTTACCGTCTTAATCGCATTTACTTGGTCAACAGACTGAACGTGCATTGATACCACGACATTTGATTCCATATCGAGGAAATCCGCAAGCATTCGGTCATTGATTTCAGGTGCGAGGATTTGCAGAAATGAAGCGGCACCGACTTTCTTGCCGATGCCGAATGTTTTGCCGTTTGCAAACTCAAACGAGCTGGGAGCGATAAAGTCTTTTACGGAAAGTCCGGAAGAAGCAAGCCAGTCCCAAGAAAAATTGAAGGGTATCTTTTCATCGGTATGGAACATACCGTGCATGATTTTAAGTCTTTCCCTTCCGTTTACGGGAGTGGCAATAACACCTAACTTTTTAAAGTTGGTGATAATATCTGCTTCAAGTCGCTCAAGACGGGGTTTTGCCTGTTTTATTGACGGAGCTTCGATACCGAAAGAAAGATATTTTGTCTTTACAATACCGTTGTTACCCTTTGCAAGCTGTTCACGGAGGAAGTTCTGATATTCGATTGCGATACCGTCAAACATATCTCCACGAACGGGAATTGTGATGTTATCGGAATAAACTTCTTTTGCCCCCGTAAGATTGATGAATGAAAGCTGAAATTTAACCGATGAATCGAAATAGTTAAGGAAATCACACCAAGAATCGAAGATGGCGTTTTTATCCTCATTGTTGTTAAGCTGATAGTTTATATCAAGAAACTTAACCGTTTTTGTGTAATAGTTATCTGTTACACGGCAGATGCCGTCTTTGAACATTCGCTGAAACGGAATACTGTCCTGAGCTGACATCTGCTTTTTATCTTTGCCTTTTGCTTTTGCAACAGCAGCATCAATCTGTTTCTGCTGTTCTTTAGTCATTTTTCTGTTTGCCGACAATCGCTTCAACCTCCTTATCTAACTTATCCTGCCTTTCGAGAACGGCATAATAGTTGTTAGTCATATAAGGTCGCTGTTTCGGTCTGATGAACAGAACCTCTGCCATATTCTTAACTACCTTTTCAAAAGGCTGTCCGTTCTTTTCATACATTCCGAGAAGAACAAACGGAACCATAACCAATATCATTACGATAGCTGCCGCACTGACATTGAGAAATGATTTCAAAAGGAAGAAAAGGGGTATAGCGATTACAGCACCGCTGCCAAAACAGATAAGCTGTCGCTTTGTAAGATTGAACATTGCCTTTGTTTTGACTGCGTTTAAATCTTTGGGTACGGGAACGTAAGCCACGAAATCTCTCCTTTCCGTTAATGAGCGTTAAAGATAGATTTTGCAAGTGACCCGGTTTTGAAAAGGCTGAAACAGAGAAGAACGGTGTAACCCATACAAGTCCATATTGCATAGGAAATATCGTCTGTAACCGAGATGTTTTCAACAAGTGCCGCATAAATCGCAACACAAACGATGATAAGAAATGCTTGGAATGCAAGCGCAAACAGATTTCGCAGATAGTTCTGTCCCATCTGTCCGCTTTCTTTGTTCATCATTGTTGCCATAGGAATGGGAGCAACGGAAGTAACAAGATAAATTTCTATCATTCTTCCGAACACAACTACCAAAATACAGATTTGGAGTATGCCCATACAGATTTTTACGATACCTGACTGCATCCACAGTCCGATAAGTGCGCCTATGCTCATAGCTTCGAGTTTGCCTTCGAGATCGGTTATGAAATCGGTCATATCTATTGAAGTATCACCGATAACCACACCCGCAGATTCGACTATAACTTCGTGTCCGAGGTCGAATACTGCCATTACAATATCCCACGTGTTCGTCACAATGAGAACGGCACCCGCCGTTTTGAATGCCCATTTGAAGAACTGAAATGTGTCAACATCGTTATGAAAGTTATTTCTGTCAACAATCATCTGTATCAGTTCGAGGGTCATAACAATAGCGAGAATCACACCTGCAATCGGAACCATTACGTTTTCCGAAAGATTGTGAACCATATTGAATATTGCAGTATTCCAATTCTGCGGGGTAGAGCCGACTTGTCCTGCTATTTCGCCGACCTTTTCATTAACTTGGTCGAACAAGCCTGTAAGGTTGGTTGTAATTCCTTCGGTTAATATTTCCCGAAACCAATCCTCAATAGCCTGAATAATCGTATCCATAGCTCAAGTCACTCCTTTCGGTTGGCTCTCGTGCCGAAACACGAGAGCCGCTTGATATTACTCAATCAAATTCTGTCCGTCTTTTTATTAACCGAACAGACCCGAAAGAAGGGGAACAAGAGTGATGCCGATGAGTGCAACGCCGCCGCCAGCCATAAGCTGCTTCATACCCTGCGACTTTGCACCGGGGTTATCGTTGCCGTAGCCTTCAAGAAGGTTGATTGCACCCCAGATGCCAAGACCTGCACCGAGTGCAATAACGAGTGTCTGCAGTACATCTACTGCTGAGTTGAAAAATGCCATTAAAAAAATACGTATAGATTTTACGTGTCTTTAGTTCGCTACATAACGTTTCTCCTTTCAATTTTTATAATTTTTTGTTGATACGAACATTTTGTCTTGATATATATAAGCCACCGTTATTACGGTGACTGCTGTTGTTCGTCGGATACATCTATTTCATAAACTTCATAGACATCATCCGGCTTTGTTCTGAGTTTTGTTGACACGAATTTTTCGATGTCAAACTCATTTTTCTTATCATAGTCGGAAAGTTGCTTGTATTTCGGCTGTTTTGTTATGTCATATTTATTTGACATAAAAGGACGGACACCACGAAGCTGAAGAATACATTTTGAGCCATCCAAGACTGCAAGTTCATCAACTGATGCAAGTTCTTTTCCGAGTTTCTGATAATTAAGGCTGTGCGAGGTTTCTCTGCCTCTGCTTTCGCCCGTGTTAAAGGTGTCGATGGTTTCTTTACCGAGAGCTGTTGAAAGTTCTTTCAATGTTGTCGGCTCTGAACCACCGAGGAATATTCTGCTGTCACAGTTACCGATGATTGTATCGGCATTATCCTTATACAAGGCTTTGAGCTGTGACTGTGCCTGAAGAACAAGGCAAGCAGAAATCTCACGGCTTCGGATTGTTGCCATAAGTTTTTCAAGATTCGGTATCTGACCGATATTTGCAGCTTCGTCAATAAGACATCTGACGTGTATAGGCAATCTTCCTCCGTAAACATCGTCAGCCTTTTCGCAAAGCAGATTAAAAAGCTGAGTATATATCATTGAGATGAGGAAATTAAAGGTTGCATCCGTATCTGACATTATGAGAAAAAGAGCCGTTTTTCTGTCACCCGTCATATCAAGCTCCAATTCATCATACATAGTAATTTCTCTTACTTCTGCAATATCGAAGGGAGCAAGGCGGGCGGCACAAGAAATAAGGACTGATTTAGCCGTTTTGCCTGCGGCAAGTTTGTATTTCTTGTATTGCCTTACAGCGAAATGTTCGGGGTCTTTTGCTTCAAGTTCGTCAAACAGATAATCAACGGGATTTTTGAAACTTTCATCATCTTCTCTGACTTCCATTGCGTTAATCATAGAAATAAGCGTTGCAAAGTTCTTTTCTTCTTCCAGACCTTCATACCACAAGTAACCGATTAAGGCACAGTAGAGCAATGTTTCTGCTTTAACCCAAAAATCATCACCTGCTTTTCCTTCGCCTTTGGTGTTGGCGATAAGAGTGGTAACGAGTTTCAATATATCCTTTTCTGAATGGATATATGAAAAGGGGTTATAGTGGAAGGACTTTTTGAAGTTGATTGTATTGAAAATCTTGATTTTGTAGCCTTCCTTTTCAAGCATCTTTCCGCACTCAATGGCAACCGTACCTTTCGGGTCGGTTACGACATACGATGAATGGCATTGCATAAGATTCGGTTTAATCCAAAACCTTGTTTTACCCGAACCTGAACCGCCTACGATAAGAACGTTCTTGTTTCTTGCGTTTTTCGGTTCTTTCGGTCTGTTGCTCATCATCAGACTTTCTGTTTGAGTGAGGATTACATTGTTTTGAAATACAGGGTCTTGAAACGGTGCAATATCATCGTGAGTTCCCCAACGGGCAGAGCCGTATTCTTCATTCTTTCGATATTTCTTTGCGTTTTTACTCTTAACATAAACTGCAAGCCTTATGCCTGCGGCAATCGTTGCTCCTACAATAATATCGAAGATATGAAAGCTCGGAATAATATCCTCGAAGGCAAGAGTTAAGCCCTCCATTATATGGAGAGCTTTGCCTTGAAAATCTGTACCCGGCGCAAGTCGGATTGCCTGACCTATTTTAGTTGACATAATTCCGATTACAACATACGGAAAGTTGGGAACGATGATTTTTTTGAGATTTATATTTCTCAACGTTCACCACGTTCCTTGTTTTTGATTTTGGTGGGAAGTGATTTAATCTTTTCCGCTATATTTTTTATTTTTACTGCAATGGGTTCTTTGTTCTTCTTTTTAATTGTATTTGCTGTGTATTCTCTGAAAGCTGCGGTCAACGCATCTGTATCTCTTGCTTTAAAGAAAACAAGATATTTCGGTGGACTAACTGTTTTGTCCTTTTTTACGGCATAGTCAACACCGTATTTTCTTGCAACACGGTCAAAGTCTTTTATGTTCTTATCGGTGATTTCGATATTTGTCAAACCCTGATTCTGTGCAGCAAGCTGTTTTACGGTCTGCTTTCCGTGCGGAATAACATCTTTGTTTTGATTATGCTGAGCCGCTTTGTTTCTCTGATGAGCAAGGAACTTTTCCAATGCCTGCTTGAGTGTTCTTGCGGTGAGCTTTGTTGTATTAACGGATAGTGTGACCATTTTGCTTTCAACTTCTTCCTGCAAAGGCTATCACTCCTTCCAGTCAACAATATAGACGATTTCAATTACTTGTTCGTCAATGGGAGAAGAAGTAGCGGAAACAACCGCATCGTAAACAACCGAAGAAGATGTATCTTTTTCGATTATCCAACTGTTATTGTATGAAAGACTGTCCGTTGTTCCGGATCTATCTGTCTGAATACCGTTCATTTTAAAGCCGATCTTTTTAGCATCGACTTTTTCATTTGCCATGTTCGTTGAATACGGCACGATATTCCAACCGTTTCGGGAGTTTATATCAGCTTTCTTCACCGATACAGCCGCTGTTGAATTATTGATAATTACAACATCTGAAGGGGCATAAACTTCACCGTCAGTTCCCATCGTGAGAACCATTGTTGTAGGTACGGTTACGGAGAACTTGGTCATAAGATAACCGCACTTATCACAATAGCAGTCCGAGTTTTGGTCAACGTGGTCTGCATAAGAGATATATTTTTCTCCGCATATACAGCTTTGTGTTACCTTATGTTGTGATTCTGAAAACTGCGTATATACAGTTGAAGCCGTGAAGCTATGTGCTTCTAATGTTTCTTTTTCATAAACACATTCATCACAAGGATTAATCTTTATGTGTTCAGATTCATTAAGAAGATTATAATATGGTGCTGTTTTGTAATGGTGATAATCTGTATATCCCCAACCCATATCACATTGTTTGCATCTTTTGGTGCGAGTATGTCGTTCTTCATTACTGTAATTCCAAGATTCTGTTACCCAATACCACTCGTGTTCGCCGTGTTCGATTTTTATGTTACCACAATCTGAACAGACACTTTCTCTTTGGTGATATTTAGTATGGTTATATTCATCATCATAAAGATTATCAGAATCATACTTGTACCATTCGCCAGAAATGTGATTATGTTCAGCAGTTTCGGTTGTAGTATATCCACACTCTGCACAAGGTTTTATTACCGTATGTGTTCCGTCACCGTTATCTTCATAAATGTAGTCTGATTCAAGAAAATGGTGATAATCTGTATGATTTACCGTGTAATTACATACCGTACAATGTTTTGACCTTTTGTGTCTTGTGTCGCTATAACTTGACCAATCGCTGAACTCGGTGAAAGTGTGAAGCTCAAAATCCATTCCGGAAGAGCCGCAGTTTGTACAAGTGGTGTCCCTTTTGTGATATTCCTGATAGCTGTAATCAGTATCCACTTCGGTAAAATAATATTCCCATTGTCCATTGGTGTTTGAATGTTTTTTTGTTTCGCTTCCATTGTATCCACACGTTGAGCAACTTTTTGTTCGGCTGCAAGTGCCGTTGCCGTTGTCTGTCCATTTGCCATAGCTGAACTGATGGTTGGCATATTCATTGGTTGAATATCCGCAAGTTGAACACGATATTGTTCTTTTATGCTGTGTATCCGAACTGTTTGTCCAAGATCCGGTTTGGGTACTGTGATTAACCGATTCTCTCGCAGAATATCCGCAATAAACACAAGTTTTTGTGCGAGTATGATAACTGCTTCCGTTACTTTCCCAAGCACCATAACTCCAAGTATGCGATTCGATTACGGCAGTTTCCTTTCCACAACCGCTTTGTGCCTGATATTTATCTGCCATTTCAACAAGTGTTGAATCATCCATACCTGAATTCTGACCACACAAGCCTTGAGTTAAAGCATAAACATTTGTGCCTTTGAAATCAGTTCCGTGGTCACACTTTTTATTGACATAATGTTGAGAAGCATTTAACTGAGTATATCCTTTTATAGAGTATCCGTGCATCGCAAACATTAACGTCATTGTATCTCGGAAATAATTACTGTCGCTATAGTTATAATTTGGGCAGTAGATTATGTACATATGAAAATCATTATTTGTGGGATAGTGATTATCCATAATGTTTTGATAAGTTTTTCCGCCTAAGTACGGAATATTGCTAGCAACCGTTTCGTTTGGATCACCGTAAGGTCCTGATATCATAAGATTTTTTGAACACAGCGTTCGGGGACAATCATATGTTGTTTCTTTTGTTGAATATGTTGAAGCCGCAAGAACTACAACAGCAGATGAAAGGACAAGAGCGATTGCAAGAAGAAAGGAAATAACCTTTGTGAATTTTGATTTTTTCACATTGATACCTCCTTAATCTGCGATTGCAATAGTAAATACCACCTTTGCGATTTCAGCATCTTTTTCCGTTGATGCGTCTTTCGATACTTTGGCGAAATATTTGAGATTCAGACTTTCCTGCGGAGCGATAACGGGGAATGCCGTTGAGCTGATAAGCATTGAGCCGTCATCTTTTGTGGGTATTCCGTTGATTTTAAGGGCAACTGTTTTCTTGCCCGAAAAGTTTTCGTAATTGCCGATTTTGTATGAACCATCCGTAACCGTTACATCGGTAACTTTAATACTTCCGTATTTTGCGTTGTTCGTGATTTTTGCATTATCGGCTGTAATAACCGTTCCGTTCACAATTTCAATCGGAAATGAAGCGGGAACAGTAACACTCACGGCTCTGTATTCGTTTGATACCGTCAGCTTGACGGGTACGGAAGCCTTTGCATAAGATGCTGCAAAAACATTAACAGATGTGAGTGAGAAAACGAGAGCGATGGCAAGAATAATTGCCGTTATCTTTTTACTTTTCATTGATTATCCTGCCTTTCTTAAAAGTAAAGCGGCAACCGATTAGATCGCCGCGTTTATTATGTGTTTTGCTGTGATTAAGCCGCTGTGTCCCATTCGACGATGAATACAACGCTTGCGATTGTTGCCTCTGTTGCTGCAACTGAAAGAGGAGTAACGATTGCATCGTAGTTTACTGCAACGCTGTTGTTTGCTGTGTCACCGACACCGGTCATATAGCAACCTTCAACGGGAGCAGAGATGAGAGTCTGTGAATTTACATCTGACTTATCTGTTGCAACCTGTGTGCCGTTGCCGATTGTCATAGCGAATCCGAGCTGGTCGCTGTCAACTTTTTCTGAAGCAAGTGTTTCCTTTGCACCGAAAGCGGTAAGTGTCCAACCGTTTTCGCCGTTGATTGTTGCAGTCTTAACTCTTACTGCGCCGAATGAGTTGTTTGTGATTTTGCAGTTGTCAGCTGTGGTAACTGTGCCGTCTGTGCCGACTGCCATGGGAAGTGCGGTGGGAACTGTTACGGAAAGAGCTGTTGCTGCGGGGTCGCCGCCGAGTGTGCCGTCATCGGTTGAAGAAAGGTTTACGGGAGTTGAACCGTTACCGCCGTTGGAAGTGATTTCAGCTGCGAATGAGGGGATTGCCATACAGAATGCCATTGAGAGTGCGAGACCTACTGCGAGGATTTTGGTTATAGTCTTTTTCATAGTAAAAATTCTCCTTTTTGTTTAAAAAATATTGTTTTGATATGTATTCGGTTCATCAGTTAAGAACCGTAATTTCGATTTCTGCACCTGCACAACCGAGTGAAGCGCCCGTTTCGGGGTCAACGTT
>JAZNFD010000211.1:0-2625 GCA_045588975.1 Acutalibacteraceae bacterium
TGTGGAAATTTCAGGCTTTCTGTGATATGATTAGAATGATAAAAAAATCGATGAGGTAGATTATGGCTTCAAGTAAAGAATATCTGGAATTCATTTTAGAACAGTTATCCGAACTGGATGATGTAACATACAGAGCGATGATGGGCGAATATATTATTTATTACCGCGGTAAAATTATCGGCGGAATTTACGATGACAGACTGCTTGTGAAGCCCGTCAAATCGGCTGTTGCTCTTATGCCCGATGCAACTTTTGAACTGCCTTATGAGGGTGCAAAAGAAATGCTGCTCGTCGATGATGTGGACAACAGAGATTTCCTTGCAAAGCTTTTCAACGCTATGTATGATGAACTCCCGTTACCGAAGAAAAAGAGATAGACAAACTGAAATTTGACGATTATTTATTACTCTGTACGGAGGTCTTTATGAAAAACAAATACAAATTATTATCCTTTTTTATTGTTATCGCTATTATAATAACTTCTCTGCCTTTGGCTTCTTCGGCAGCGGAAACAACCGTGTCTGATAACGTTTTTCTTTTCGGTTCTTATCCGCAAAGCGAGGTTATAGATTCTGAATTGCTATCTGTACTTAACGGTATCGAGCTTCAGTGGAAAAGCTATGATTATTACTGTGGTACGGGCAAATGGAATGACGGAAAAATGCACACTGCTGACTATATGCAGTATGCTGATGTAAACTTTGACGGCAACAAGTACAGAGCAGTAAAGTTTGGCTCATACAGACCGTATTTTACAGGCTTTGAATCAACAACCGTCGGTGACACATATCAGGACAACAACGGCTACGAATGCGGCAAAATATACTGGTTCATCTACGAACCGCTTAAATGGCGTGTTGTTGACGAAAAGTCAGGATATGCAATATGCGACTCCATTATTGATTCACAGCCGTTTCAGAATATGATTTATTACAACGGATGGCAGTATTTTTCCGATTATCAGTATTATGATTGTTCAAATTATTATGTTGTCAGCAGTATAAGGAATATGCTGAATAATGAATTCCTTAACTGTGCGTTTACGGCAGAGGAAAAAGCAAATCTTGAATATAACTATATTGACGATTTATGGGCTCCTTTTGAAGACAGGGTTTTTCTTTCGTCAGTGAACGAGGTGAAAAACAGTCAAAACCAGGAAAGAGTCGCAACCGGCACGGATTATGCAAAATGTCAGGGCTTGTTTGTTGATGGCGGCAATTCTTATTGGTATCTCCGCACACCGGGTGATAACTCATATACAGCGGTTTGCGTTTCGGCAGACGGAAGCTTATACGGTCACGACTTTTACTGTAACCGCTATCCTTTCTTCACATATTTTACAGGAACAGGTATCCGTCCTGCAATTAAAATAAAGAATCTGAATGCGGACAGCGTAACATTTACTCAAAACACATCTGCCCTTCCTGAGGTGCCTGAATTGGTTGGGCTTTCAGTTCCTTCCTTAATCAAGAATTTTTTCAAAAACGTATTCAGTATTATAGAGTATTTCCTTACACCTGCCTGCGACGAGAATACAGACATAGGTTTTAACGTCAATCGCGGAATCAATATGCCTTGTATGGAATCAGGCTTTGCCCGTGATTACATAATGGAAAAAGAAACCTTTGAAAATGTGCGGAACAAAGGCTTTGATTTCATACGACTTCCCGTAAACTTCGGCTGGATGCTTGATTATGACGGCAGATTGAATGAAAGTGCAATGAGAAATCTTGATACCGTTCTCAAGCTCGCACTTGATTCGGATTTGACTGTATTGCTCGATTTGCATGGCTGGTCAGATTTCACTAAAAATCCTGATGCACAGAACACCCAAAGACTGATTTCCATCTGGGAACAAGTAGCAGAGAGATATGCCGATTACAGCGAAAAGCTTTGGTTTGAGATATACAATGAGCCAAACAATGACAGCGGTAAAATTAGCGATGCAAAGTGGAATTACATTCAGCTTTCCGCAGTTGCCGCCATAAGAAAAATTGATGAGGACAGAGTGATTTGTCTTTCACCGATGAACTTCAACAGTGCACATAAGCTTTCTTCAATGCTCGTCAAGCGTTCAGATAAGCATATTGTTGCAGACGTACATAATTATGCACCTATGAGGTTTACACATCAGGGTGCTGAATGGATGGATGAAACATATCAAAAAGAAATCCCGTTTTCACAAGATATGATGAACGACTTTGAACAGGCGTTGATAGTTGCAGAAGAATATCAGAAGAAAACAGGAATCAAGGTTATCATCGGGGAATTCGGCGTATACGAGAAACAGGTTTCAGAAGAAGATGTTTCACAATTCCTCAGCGGAGCGGTTGTTCTTATGAAAAAGCATAACCTTTCTTGGGGCTATTGGGAATACAACGCAGGATTCGGTGCTTATGATTATGCAAAAAAAGAATGGAAACCATTCGTTACAGATGCCTTGTTGCAATAAGTTCTTAAAAAATGTGAAATCAATATTGATTTATTATGACAAATTCCCATTTATCGAACTGTTAGCAACAGCGAGTTGCTTGTTTATATAACCATTCGGCGCTAGAATAATACTGAGGTGATAAAATATGGAAACAAAAGATATTATTCTTGAACTCAGAACAAAAAACGGCA
>JAZNFD010000212.1:0-5728 GCA_045588975.1 Acutalibacteraceae bacterium
GTTTGTAAGGTCATTGATAGCAACGATTTCGTAGCCTTCTGCACCGAACATCTGACGGAATGCAAGACGGCCGATACGGCCGAAGCCGTTAATTGCAACTTTAACTGCCATGGTAAATTACCTCCAAAAATAAATTTATCTTTTTGACCGTATTTATTTTATACATTTTCAATGAAATATGCAACAGTTTTTTGATTAATTTTTCAGTTTTTTGAAAGTTTTGGTAATGTGAACAAAAATATATAAAACTTGGGCGAAAAGGGTGTAAATCTGCCGAATGTTTTTTGACTATTTATGGTATTTTCCGCCGCTCGAAATCATGAATGCACGGTAAATCTGCTCAAGCAGCATAACCCTTGCAAGCTGATGAGGGAAGGTCATCGGGCTCATTGAAAGCCTGTACTTCGCTCTGCTCTTGACCGAGGGTGCAAGACCGTGAGAGCCGCCGATAACAAAACACAGCGAGCCGAAGCCTGAAACCGCGCATTTTTCAATCTCTTTTGAAAAACTTTCCGAGGATAATTCTTTGCCTTCAATGCAAAGAGCGAACACTGCATCGCTGTTGGAAATTTTCGAAAGAATTCTTTCGCTTTCGTCGGCAAGAGCAGCTTCAATCTGTGCGTCATTCGGATTTTCGGGAAGTCTTGCGGGTGTAAGCTCGGTTATTTTCAGTTTGCAGAATGCACCGAGTCTTTTCTCATATTCGGCACACGCTGAGCGGAGATAGTCCTCCTTGAGCTTGCCGATACATATTATGTTTATGTTAATCATCTTTACCTCCGTGATATCATAAAGTTAAGTGGAGTTGATAGATTTGAATCTGTTGAAAAACCGACTTGTTGTTCTGGCGGCGTGTGCTTTTGTTATAATCTGCAGTCTTTTTGCTGTCGGAAATTCAGACGGTGTTGCAAAACCGATTGTTGCCGAATCCAAAGAAAACACAACCGAAAAATATATAAAATGGGTGGATTTTTCTGTCCCGTATAATGCCCTGTGCGATGCAATGGCACTCGATATTTCTACATACGGAAGCGAAAAACACCTTTCGTGGATTGATACGCTTTCTTTTCTTTCCTGCAAAAACGGCGGAAACTGGAGCGGCTATAAGCGATCGCAGCTTGACAAACTTGTTGATGCGTTGAACGATGAAATGACCGTTGACGATCTTATGGCAACCAATAAATATTACGCTTTCCACAAAGAGGCTTACGGTGCCGTGCTGGGCGGTTTGCTCGGGGAATACACAAAGGCTTCACCCGACGGGGAGGGCGGAATAAAAATTATTGAAGGCTACGGTCTGAAAGCATATTCGCCGATTGCCGAAGGCTTCTGGTTCAGCCACTATGATGATTTCGGGGTATCCCGTTCTTACGGCTACAAAAGACGTCATCTCGGGAATGATCTGATGGGTTCGATAGGCACTCCGATTGTTGCAATTGAGGGCGGAACCGTTGAGGCGATTGGCTGGAATCGCTACGGAGGATGGCGGATTGCGATAAGAAGCTTTGACGGAAAACGCTCATATTATTATGCTCATTTAAGAAGAAACAGACCCTACAGAGAGGGTCTTGAAATCGGTTCTGCAGTCAAAGCGGGGGATGTTATCGGTTATCTCGGAATGACGGGCTATTCCGAAGAAGAGAACGTTAACGGAATGAAAGTTCCGCATCTTCACCTCGGGATGCAGCTGATATTCAACGAGGTTCAGAAAGAGGGAACGAATCAGATATGGATTGATATGTATTCTCTTGTTGAATTGCTGAATAAGAATAAATCCACGGTTATCAAAGACTCCGAAACAGGTGAATATAAAAGGGTTTACGATGTTTTTGATGAATCGTATCCCGAAGAAATGAGGCACTTGACAACGGTTAAAGTTGAGGAAATCACAGAGCAATAACGGGATTACGGTCGCCTGCAACGGCAAGAAGATAATCAATGCTTTCTCGCGCCCCCGCCATTGTCATTGCGGCATGGGTGGTTTCGTAAGCGAGATAAGGCAGGTTGTTTTCTTTGCTTAAGTGACCGAGAACGAAACGGGTTGTGCCCGATTCCATAAGTTTAACTGCAGCTTTTGCGCAGCTTTCGTTTGAAAGATGACCGTGGTCTGAAAGAATTCTTTGCTTGAGGAAATAGGGGTACGGTCCGTTCTGAAGCATACCCACATCGTGGTTTGACTCAAGAAGAATCAGGTCGCTGCCGAATACGGAATCCATAATTTTTTCTGTTACCGTGCCTATGTCGGTTGCAACCGACAGCCTTTTGCCGTCCGGAGTTACAATACTGTATCCCGTGCTTTCTCTGGTGTCGTGCGGCGTTCTGAAAGCTCGCACATACATTCCGCCCGCTTCAATGCCGCTTGCGGGGATAATATCGGTTTTTGTTTTTGCAGTTACTGCACCAATATCTTCCATTCCCGCAAGAGTACCTGCGGAAGAATATACTTTTATTCCGTAGCGTTCGGCAAAAACCTTGACACCTTTTATGTGGTCTTTATGCTCGTGGGTCACAAAAATTGCGGCAAGTGAAGACGGCGCAACACCGATGTCTGCAAGTGCCTGTTCTGTTCGTTTTGCGCTGACACCGATGTCAATGAGAATTCCGCCTTGCGAACAGCCTATGTATGTGCAATTTCCGTCACTTGATGAAAAAAGAGAACAAAATTTAGCCATAAAAATACCTTCAATTAAAAAGGGCTGTTTGTTATGAACAGCCCTTTATCTATATACATTATATATACCAAAATTATCCTACACTGTTAAGTGCGTTGTGATCGGGAAAATAAACACGCTTGATATCAGCGCCGATACCTTTGAATTTCTCAACAACATCTTCGTATCCTCTGTCGATGTGGAGAATGTCTTCTATTTCGGTTGTGCCGCTTGCAGCGAGACCTGCGATGATCATTGCGGCACCCGCACGAAGGTCGTCTGCTTTTACGGGTGCACCCTTGAGCTGTTCAACGCCCTGAACAATTGCAAGCTGACCGTCTGCTTTGATGTCGGCGCCAAGTCTGTTGAGCTGCTCCGTGTAACGGAAACGGTTCGACCATACGCTTTCGGAAATGATGCTTGTTCCGTCTGCAAGAGCAAGAAGAACTGCCATCTGAGGCTGCATATCCGTCGGGAAACCGGGGTGAGGCATAGTTTTGATGTTGCATTTATCGGGGCGTCTGTTGAGCGAAACTCTGACTGCGTCGTCATACTCCTCAACCTCTGCACCGCATTCGATAAGTTTCTTTGAGATCGATTCAAGATGCTTGGGAATAACATTTTTAATAAGAACGTTGCCGTAAGTTGCTGCGGCAGCAACCATATATGTGCCCGCCTCAATCTGGTCAGGTATGATTGAATATGTGCAGCCGTGAAGCTGTTCAACACCTCTGATTTTGATAACATCGGTGCCCGCGCCTCTGACATCGGCTCCCATTGAGTTGAGGAAGTTGGCAAGGTCAACAATGTGAGGCTCTTTTGCGGCATTTTCGATAACGGTCAAGCCTTCCGCTTTTACCGCGGCAAGGAGAATGTTGACTGTTGCGCCTACCGATGCCATATCAAGATAAATCGGGCTTCCCGTGAGCTTGTCCGCCTTTGCGTCTACAATTGCATTGTCTTCAACGGAGACGTTTGCACCGAGAAGCTCAAAGCCTTTGATATGCTGGTCAATAGGACGAGGTCCGAGATAGCAACCGCCGGGCATCGAAACTTTTGCTCTTGAGAATCTGCCGAGGAGAGCACCGATAAAATAATAAGATGCACGAAGATGTTTTGTCATATCGTGAGAAATTACGTATGAATTAACGTGACGTGAATCTATTTCAATTGTGCTTTTGTTGATAATCTTGATTCTTGCCCCGATCTGATCGAGAATTTTCATCATATATCCGATGTCGCTGATTGAGCAGGGAAGATTTTCGATAATGCAAACATCCTGCGAAAGAATGGCGGCAGGAATAATTGCAAGGGCAGCGTTCTTTGCACCGCTGATTTCAACCTCACCGTGCAGGGGAGTGCCGCCGTTAATTATAAACTTCTCCAATGTTTCTCCCTCTTTCGTTCAAAAAATATATATCAAAGTAAGTTAAATTCATAATTATTGGAATTATATCATACTTTTATGTGTTTGAAAAGTCTTTTAATAAAAAAATATGTCGTTTTTTTGTTGAAAATCTGATCATTTTTCATGCTTTTTTCGTCTTTATTACAAAAAATAAATTCTGTTTGTGTGTACAGATATAGTATTGCATTTTATCGATTGCATATATACAGTTAATTTTTATAATTAAAAGTTAAAATGCACAAAAACAATGAGGAGTTTTTGTCATAAAATCACATTGGCTTTTTCAACAAAAAATACGGGTGTCGTTGAGAGTGTATATTTTTTGCTTTAACTTGTTTTGGCAAATATTAACAAACAAAAAGACATCAAACTGTTACTTTCATCTAAAAAATTATTGTGCCAAAAAAATGTTACACAAACAGTTTTGACAGACAATAATTTTGAAAATTTTGTCTAAAAAGCATAAAAACGAAACAAAATTCATAATAAATTCAAAAAATAATTGAAAAAAATCGAATATTTCTATTGCAAAAAAAATCTTTATTGTGTAAAATGTAGATGTCCCAATGGTCATTTTGTATAAATTCACAAAGATGTAAAACAAATCAGATGAGGGGTAATAACTATGTCAAACAGAATTTTCCAGGGTCTGGTCCATCAGATGAGAGAGGCTGTCGGCAGAACTCTGGGTGTAATTGACGAAACAGGAACCATTATCGCATGCAGCGAACTGAGCAAAATCGGTGAGGTTATCTCAACGGCAAGCGATGTTTTTTTGGACAATGAGCTTCACTACATCAACGGAAACACGTTCTGCAACTTCGGCTCGCACATTCAGACCGAATACGCTGTTTTTGTTGAAGGAACAGATGAACTTGCAGGCAGATTTGCGGCTGTTTGCTGTGTTTCTCTTGAAAACCTCAAGCAGTATTATGAAGAGAAATTTGACAGAGGTAACTTTATCAAAAATGTTATACTCGATAATATCCTTCCCGGCGACATTTATCTCAAGTCAAGGGAGCTCAGATTCAACTCAGAGGCAACAAGAGTAGTTCTTCTTATCAGAATAACCGACCATAACGATGCGGCCGTTTTTGATTCGGTTCAGAATCTTTTCCCCGATAAAAACAAGGATTTTGTTATCAATATCAATGAGCACGATATTGCTGTTGTCAAGGAAGTAAAAAGCAATATAGAAACGAAAGACCTCGAAAAGCTTGCACGCTCAATCTCTGATTCATTGAGCACCGAGCTTTATACTCACGTGCTTGTCGGTATCGGCACAACAATTGAAGGCATAAAAGACCTTGCCCGTTCATTCAAGGAAGCTCAGATTGCGCTTGAAGTAGGTAAAGTGTTCGATACCGAAAAGACAATTGTCAGCTATGAAAATCTTGGTATTGCAAGACTTATTTATCAGCTGCCCACAACCCTTTGCGATATGTTCCTCAGAGAAATCTTCAAGAGAGGCTCAATCGACAGCCTTGACCACGAAACTCTGTTCACCATTCAGCGTTTCTTCGAGAATAACCTCAACGTTTCGGAAACATCAAGAAAGCTTTTTGTACACCGAAACACCCTTGTTAACAGACTTGAAAAAATCAACAAGCTTAGGGGCCTTGACCTGAGAGAATTTGACGATGCAATCGTATTCAAAGTTGCTCTTATG
>JAZNFD010000213.1:0-7030 GCA_045588975.1 Acutalibacteraceae bacterium
ATTTATGTTAACCGTAAGAATTTCCCCGATCTTGTAAGCAAAGAAGAGCCTTATGACGGCGAAAAGGTTCAGTCCGCAATGACAATTATGGATTACAGCGGCCGAGTTGTTGCCATTGTCGGTGAAGCGGGAGAAAAATCAGGTAAGCTCGGTCTTAACAGAGCTGCCAATTCATTCAGACAGCCGGGTTCAACAATCAAACCGATTGCCTGTTATGCTCCTGCGATTGAAATGAATCTTTATCATTACTCGAGCAAAATCAAGGATTATGCGATCCCTGTTAACGGCAAGCTCTGGCCCCACAACGTTAACAAGACTCTTGGTTCGGGAAATATGGTTACCGTCGAATATGCCATTCAGCAATCTCACAACACCGTTCCCGCAAGAATTATCAATTACGATGTCGGCATTGATAATTCATTCAATTTCCTCAGAGACAGATTCCATCTTTCAAAGCTTGACGAAAAGTCTGACAGAGGCCTCGCACCCCTTGCAACAGGCGCTCTCACAAACGGCACAACAACCGTTGAAATGGCAGCGGCATATGCAACATTCGGCAACGGCGGTTATTATTATAATCCTTATTCTTACTACAAAGTTACAAACAGTCAGGGCACCAAAGTTCTTCTCAGCAACGAATCACCCCTAAGAGAGCAGGTTATTTCCGAAGCTACCTCTGATATTATGTGTGAGCTTCTTCAGTCGGTTGACACAAGCTATTACGGCAAAGCATCTAACGTCAGAAAGTTCCAGATTATGGCTAAAACAGGTACAACCAGCAGCGACAAAGACCGTTGGTTCTGTGCGGGAACGCCCTATTACGTTGCGGCGGTTTGGGTAGGATTTGATTATGCTGAGTCACTCGGTGTTTCAACTAACCCTGCCGGTAAGATATTTATGACAGTATTTGATGAAATTCATAAAGGATTGCCTGAAAAAGAATTTCCTAAGAGCAGTAAAACAATTGAAAAAAGATATTGCCGCTCTACCGGTAAACTTGCAGGCTCAAACTGCGGTTCAACGGGCAAAGGATGGTATAAAATCGATGCTCTTCCCTCAGTCTGCACATCGTGCCAAAGCTCTCCCGCCGATGAAGTCGGTGAGGCTGTCAGCAATGCAGTCGGTCAGATTGCAGATAATCTTTCAGGAATTCTGAATGATATTGTCGGCGAAAGGTAAATTAATGCGGAGTTTGTTTTTACGGCAGACTCCGCGGTTTAATGTTAGGAATGATATTTTGATTATTATGGCTATTGATTACGGCGATGTCAGAACAGGCATTGCCGTGTGTGATAAATTTGAAATGCTTGCATCACCCGTTTGTGTAATCACTCAGAGAAAACCCGAAATTCTGATTGAAGAAATCAAAAGTCTTGCCGCTGAACATAAGGCGGAACAATTTGTTGTCGGACTTCCGAAAAATATGGATTCAAGCGTAGGGGAGAGGGCAAAAAAATGCATTGAATTTGCAGAAAAGCTCAGCGAGGCAACGGGTATCGAAACTGTAATGCGTGACGAACGACTTTCAACCGTCAGCGCACACAATGCTTTGAATAACACTAACACAAGAGGCAAAAAAAGAAAGAATGTTGTTGATCAGGTTGCGGCGGTAATGATTCTTCAGGATTATATTGATTCCAGAAAAAGATAACCTTTTTTTCCGTCAATTTGTTATGCCTTAACGCATATTATTTATTAAATAGTTGCGTGGGGTGTTTTTATGAAAGTTGTAACAACGTTACATATCAAGGCAAGAGTTTTTCTTTTCGGAGTTTTAATAGCAATTTTCGGTGTTCTTTCCGTCGGCTCGATATATACGGTAACTCAAAGAGCCGTTGATGCATCTCTCAACACGGTGAAATATAAAACAGTTATTATCGATGCCGGTCACGGAGGAGTTGACGGCGGAACATCCGCAAATGACGGCACTCTCGAAAAAGATCTGAATTTACAGATTGCGCTGAAACTCAACGAAATGCTGAATGCTTTCGGAGTTGAAACAGTTTTGATTCGTGATTCGGATATTTCAATTCACGACGATACTGCAAAAACAATCCGTCAGAAAAAGATTTCCGATTTAAAAAACAGATTAAGTATTATCAATAACACCGATGAATCTGTTTTTGTGAGCATTCATCAGAATCATTTCGGTGAATCAAAATATCACGGCACTCAGATTTTCTATTCAAAAAACAATCCCGATTCCCGACTGCTTGCCGACTGCATAAGAATGCCCGTTGTGACATATCTGCAGACTGATAATACACGTGAAATCAAGCAAAGCGGAACGGAAATTTATCTGTTAAACAACGCTCAGTCACCGTCGGTTATGGTTGAATGCGGATTTCTTTCGAATGTCGACGAAACCAACCGACTTAAGGATGAAAAATATCAGAATAAACTCGCCTTTATAATTTCACTGGGAATTATAGATTACTTCACTAAAACGGAGGATATTTAAAATGGCAAAGTCCAGATCTTTATATATTTGCAGCGAATGCGGCTATGAAACTCCGAAATGGTACGGTTGCTGCCCCGGCTGCGGCGAATGGAATACTATGGAAGAAGAAATCCGTACAGCGCAGCAGCAAAAGAGTTCAAAAGCCGTTTCTAAATCCGTTTTTGCGCAGACCATCGGTGAAATCGATGTTGACGATGAGATAAGATTCAAAACCGGCATGCAGGTGCTTGACCGTGTGCTTGGAGGCGGAATCGTCAAGGGTTCGCTTGTTCTTCTCAGCGGTGACCCCGGTATCGGTAAATCGACGATTCTTCTTCAGATTTGCGAATATCTCGGCAAAAAACTCAGAATTCTCTATGTTTCGGGCGAAGAATCCGCAAGGCAAATCAAGCTTCGTGCAAACAGACTCAACGTAACAACCGAGAATCTTTCTGTTATGTGTCAGACTGATGTTGAAGGAATCGTTGAATTTATAAAATCCGATAAACCCGATCTTGTTATAGTTGACTCAATCCAAACAATGAATGTTTCCGAAATAAGTTCGTCACCGGGAAGCGTAACTCAGGTCAGAGAATCGACCAATTTATTTATGCACTGCGCAAAAGGACTCGGAATCCCGACAATTCTCGTCGGTCACGTTAATAAAGACGGCAACATTGCAGGCCCGAAAGTGCTTGAACACATTGTTGACTGCGTTCTTTATTTTGAGGGCGAACGTCATTTGTCATACAGAATTCTCAGAGCCGTTAAAAATCGCTTTGGTTCAACAAATGAAATCGGCGTTTTTGAGATGCTTGATAAAGGTCTGACAGAGGTTGTCAATCCTTCGCTTATGCTAATTTCGGGCAAACCGAAAAACACCGCAGGAACCTGCATTGCTTGCGTTATGGAAGGCAGCAGACCCATTCTCGCTGAAGTTCAGGGACTTGTCGCAACATCGAATTACGGCAATGCACGCAGAATGTCAACGGGATTTGATTATAACAGAATGTCGATGCTTCTCGCTGTTCTTGAAAAGCGTTCGGGTTATTTTTTCAGCAATTGCGATGCTTATATCAACGTTGTCGGCGGACTCAGACTCGACGAGCCGGCAACTGATTTATCCGTTGCCATTGCGCTCATTTCAAGCCTTAAAGATACTCCCATAAGAGACGACACACTTGTTATCGGTGAAATCGGTCTCGGCGGTGAACTCAGAACGGTTTCCTATTGCGAACAAAGAATCAAAGAAGCAGAAAGACTCGGTTTTAACAGAGTAATTATTCCGAGACATAATCTCAAGACACTCTCCGACGGATTCAAGGGTAACATAGAAATTGTCGGAGCAAGAAACGTCAATGAAGCGTTTGAAGCTTCGGTGTGATAATATGAAATATGTCGAAAAACCGAATTTACCGCAGAGCAGGGTAGGGACGGTCGCAATCAGCTGCACCGCCCGTGAAGCGATACAGTATCTGAATAATAACGGAATCAAAACAATTGAAATCAAACCTGACAGCAGATTGCCTTTGCCTGTTAACACTCATGCAGATTTGCAGATTCTCCATATGGGAAAAAATGTCATTTTTTCCCAAAACGAACATTTGTGCATAGGGGAGTCGGAGCAAAATTTTGTGATCAAAAAGATTTCCGAATTACCGGGTGGTATTTATCCTCATGATGTCAGGCTCAATTGTGCGATAATCGGCAATAAAATGATATGTAATAAAAAAACATTATCTTCAGATGTTCTGAATTATGCCGAATCAAACGGATTCACGGTAATTAACACAAATCAAGGCTACTCAAGATGTTCAATATGCATCGTTAATGAAAATGCGATTATCACCGATGATAAATCCATCTTTACAGCCGCTCAGAATTTTCTGAACGATGTTCTGTTCATTTCAAAAGGCTCCATTCGATTGGACGGATACGATTGCGGATTCATCGGCGGATGTTGCGGCAAGATTGACAGAAACAAATTAGCATTCAACGGTGCAATAGAAAGCCACAAGGATTATAAAGAAATAACAGATTTCCTTGTTAAGCATAATATCGAGTGCGTAGAATTGAATCATGAGAGATTGACTGATATCGGCGGAATCCTGCCGCTAACAGAAAGCTGATGTTTCTATTACATTATTATATACATAATAGTAATATTTTTAATTCAACACTCCCCTTAATTATACAAAACTTTTATTTTGTGTAATTATATTGATTTTTTTTACAGGGTATGCTATAATCAATTTATAAGCATTGCCCTGTTTTATTTATATTGAAAAAGTGGTGAAATTAAAAATGAGAGATGAAGAACTTGTAACTCTGCCTTCTCTTGTCAGAAAATATCTGAATTACCTTTCGGGTGTTAAAAGCAAATCCAAGCTCACTGTTCTTGAATACGCATCTGATTTAAGATTGTTTTTCAGATATGTTATGCGATTCAGAAATCTGTGCGATAATTCAGTTCCGTTTGACGAAATAAATATTTCTCTTTTATCCGATGATGTAATCTGCGATGTCACTCTTGATGAAGCCTATGCATTCCTCACCTATTGCCGCAACGAAAGAAAAAATGACAATAACTCACGTGCACGAAAAGTTGTTGCTATCAAGAGATTTTACAGGTATCTCGAAGTCAACGGTTATATAAAAGTTAACAGAATAGCTTTTCTTGAATCACCGCAGACCAAAAAATCCTTGCCGAGATATCTGACACTCGAACAAAGCGTCAAGCTTCTCAACAGCGTTGACGGTAAAAACAAAGAACGTGATTATTGCATATTAACAATATTTCTCAATTGCGGTCTGCGTTTGTCGGAACTTGTGGGAATAAATATATCACACATTAAAGATGATAACACTCTTATTGTACTTGGTAAAGGCAATAAAGAAAGAAAAGTTTATCTTAATGATGCTTGTCTGAGAGCGATCAATCTTTATCTTGCAGTCCGACCCAGAGACGGAGTTATCGATAGAGATGCACTTTTCATAAGTAACCGAAAAACACGAATCAGCAAACAAAGCGTTCAGAAAATGGTTGAAGGCTATCTTAAGAAGTGCGGTTTCGACGGCATGGGATTTTCAACTCATAAGCTTCGTCATACCGCTGCAACGCTTATGTATCAGCACGGCAACGTTGACCCTTTGCAGCTTAAAGAAATTCTCGGTCACGAGAATCTGTCAACAACCGAAATTTATACCCATGTCCATAACGAACAGCTCAGACAGGCCGTTGATTCCAATCCTCTTAATAATCCTTCAAATTTTAAAAAATCCTGAAAACAATGCGTCGGTCAATGCATCAATTGCAGACGATGCGGCGCATATTCCCGAAAACACGAGTTGCCTTGTAAGGTATACTCGTGTTTCATCTTTTTCATACTGTCCTTTTCCTTTTATTGATTTGAGAAAAGCATTTCTGCTGTATTCACAGCTGTCATTGCAGGCAAGAATAAATGCCATTGCCGAAACAATTGCACCCGGATATACCATTAATATTCCGTATCCCAATCCCGTTAATCTGAATGTTGAATAAAGATATCCGCAAAAGCAACCTAACCCGAATCCTTTAAGCATCGGCAAAGTGATTATGAAAGGAATTCCGATAAGCGAAAATGCAAACAAAAGATTTATCAGAAAAAAGAGTGCATTAACCGTAAGTGAATTGCAGAAATTTTCCAACATCCCCTGCCCCGATTTCTGACTGATATAATTTTCGAACAAAAGAATGATTTTATCTGTTATTTCCGATTCTGATTTAAGTACGCTTGCTCCTGCGGTCAGACCGAAAACAAACATCAATATCAGCAGATATAATCTTGAATTTTCAAAGACTTTTTTCAGCGACTTACCGTTATAAACCTTATATTTCAACTTGCTCATTTTTAACCTCCAGAGCTTTTTTATAAAATTATATGAGCAAGCCGTATCTTTATGACAAAAAACAGGCAGACAGATAAATTCTGCCTGCCATAAAATTTATTTTTTCTCAACTTTTGCAAAATTTGCCATGATCTTTTTTGTGCCTGAAGTTGTGAATGCAATTTCAAGAAGAGTATCGTTACCCATCGGTTTAGCGCTGAGCACGACACCTTCGCCGTATGTTTTATGCATAACTGTATCGCCTGCATTGAATTGAATTTTGCTTGCAGCAGACGCAGAATGAGTCGGAGCGGATGTGAAACCTCTTGTCGGAGTCTGAGGTTTCGAAGCTGACGGTGTTGATGATGACGGTGAGCGTGTGAAGCTTCTGACAATCTCGCCGCCCGATTTTTCAAGAAGTTTTTCGGGAATTTCCTTTATAAATCTTGAAGGCTGATTGAATCGGGTCTGACCGAAAAGGATTCTTGTTCTTGCTCTCGTCAGATAAAGCTTTCTTTTTGCTCTGGTAATTCCGACATATGCAAGGCGTCGCTCTTCTTCAATTTCCGATGCACCCGCCATTGATGACATATCGGACGGGAAGATTGATTCCTCCATCCCGATCAGGAAAACAACGGGAAATTCAAGACCTTTTGCCGAATGAATCGTCATCATAACTACCGATTCCGCATCGGCATTATAATTATCAATATCGGTCATAAG
>JAZNFD010000214.1:0-3583 GCA_045588975.1 Acutalibacteraceae bacterium
AAGTGATTGCAATTCGCTGTTAGTGTAATAATTATTAAGCGTTTTATCGGGATTCATTGCGTAATCAACAACGCTTTTCAGCGTTCCTTTAATCGACCATATTTTAGTTACCGCCATAATTTTCTTTATCCTCTGAAGAAAACTGTGATGAGATTTTCTTTTCGGTTTCGCGAAGAGAAAGAATCGCATTTCGTATTTCATTTGCGTTACTCCAACCCTTTGAGTTTGCAACCGCCGCAAGTTGATTCAAGCTGATGCCTGCGGCACGTATCTCTCTTATCAGAGTTACATAATCAACCGTCGGTGCTTCCTTTAGCACCTTGAAATTAATCAGCATCCGAATTACCTTCGATTTGGAAAAGCCTGATTTCTCGCAAAGATAACACAGATGCTCATACTCCTTCTCGCTGAGATATGCTTTAACAAGCCTGTCCTTTTTGTTTTCCTTCACGGAATGTTTCACCTCCTTTTCTTTGATTTGTTTCGGGGCGGATGCACCCGAACGGATTTTGTGGTACCAAAATCCAATGCTCGCTAAACTTCGGACAGCAATAAATATTGAGTGTTCAATCGTCCTCGTTTAATAACTGTCCGACAAGAGAGCATTCTTAATTGTTGCTTTGGTTTTTAAGGTTCTTACGGTTTCGTTTACCGTTTTTTGAAAACGCTTCCTTTGCTTCTTCGGTATGTGGCTTGATGATTTTGAAAGTTATGTTTTCAAGCTTAACCGCCGCACGAAGAAATCCCGGCTGTTCATCGTCGATAATATAAACCGCATCAGGTGCTTCCTTGTGCAAGTCAAGAATTTTCTTGTTAAGCTCTTTACAGTAACTTTCAACCTGCATTTCATCATCGCCTACCGCAAACCAATAATGGTTTTCTTTTACCCTTGGCATACTTCTTTCCTCCTTTCAAAAATTTTTTAGTGTACCGTTTTAGGCGTATTTTTATCGGACTTAACTCCGTGTTTTTGAGCATTTATCGAATGGAAATTTACTGAACGATGATTTGTTCAACAAAACAATTTCTATCGAGCAAACGGTAAATCCGATAAAAAAGGCCTGCCGAAACAGTAAGTCTTAAGAATCAATTATTCGTTTCATCAACGCCTTATTCTCGGGCAGTACCGAATCAAGAAAGTATCTGCAAACAATGTGACTCGGTGTTATGAGCTGAGGACAGATGTGGGTTTCTCCGTCATCAAGCAGCAAACAGTTACTGTCATAACAGTTGCAGCATTGAGCCTTAATAAGGCTGACCACCTTATCAAACGACTGCGGGTTCAGTTTTAATTTCCGCATAGAGCGTGCCTCCTTTCTTTGGGACTTTGGTTATAAAAAAACACCCGTCAAAATCTGACGAGTGCATGTATGCGGTTGATTTATTCGGGACAGGTGTGTTATAATCATCTCGACAAATAAGAATTTGTGGAGGTTATTATGAGATTTAAAAAACAAATTTCATTGCTTCTTTGTGTTGTAATGGTGTTTTTATCCGCTACACTCTCATCTTATGCTTCTGACGGAACAAACGCAGGCACACCTGCAATAATAAACACAGCGGAAGAAATCACAGGCTTAGTTATCAATTATTTTGCAAAATTGATCAACAACATCAAAGGCACAGATGAAATTGCTATATCCCCTGCAGCGGTAAATCCTCACTCGTGGATTGAATATAACGGCGAACCGATTGAGAATCCCGAACAGAGATTGAACGCAGAAACATGGGTTGCAAATGAAATTGCTTTTGAAAGCGAAAAATCATATACCAACCCGTTCAATGACGTTGATGTGGAACTTCACCTTTGGGGCAACGGCAGACTTTATAAAATCCCTGCTTTCTGGGACGGTGGTAATGTCTGGAAAGTCCGGTTCGTTTGTCCCTCCGAAGGTAATTGGCATTTCAAGACCGTCTGCACGGATGCCGAAAACACTTCGCTTGACGGCAGAACAGGTGCTGTTATCTGCACCGGTTACAGCGGTGAGCACGATATTTATAAGCACGGTTTTATCACAACAAACGCAGGTGAAAAGTATTTCACTTATGACGACGGAACACCGTTTTTCTGGCTCGGTGATACTCATTGGAGCCTCGGCGACGAAACAGTTGATATGGTTGAAACAATATGCGAAAAGCGTGTTTCACAGGGTTTTACCGTGTATCAGAGTGAACCCATCGGAGCAAAGTTTGATTTTACAAACGGCATAACCGAAGAGGATATGGCAGGTCTTGCGGACTATGATGAAAAGTTCCGCATTATTGCAGAAAACGGGTTCGTTCACGCAAATGCACAGTTTTTTTCTCCTATTTTATTGAGTCCCTGATTTCAAACAACGGCGGTTTCAACGGCAATGAGCCGTCTGATTCTGCAAAAGCTTACCTTGAAAAAGTCAGCCGTTACTGGGTCGCAAGATACGGAGCTTATCCCGTTGTCTGGACACTCGGTCAGGAAGTTGACAATGATTTCTATTGGAGCGAAACAAACCATCCCGAATGGGGATTGGATAACAACCCTTACAAGCTTGTTGCGGAGTATTTAGCAAAACACGATGCATATGACCATCCGCTTTCTGCTCATATGGAAAACGTCGGTTCAACGTCGGTTTACGGCAACGGTGAGGGAGCAACGGATAATTGCAAGGTTTATTTCAAAGATGCAATGCCGTCCTGTTTCAGAGATATAAAAGCACACAATTTCTATGCCGTTCAATGGCACACCGACAAAACAGAGCAAAGCGATTTCCGAATTGAAAAAGACTGCTGGTATAACTCACAAGGCAAACCCGCAATCAATTATGAAGGCCAGTATTGCTATCTCTGGACAAAGAACTTCGGTTCAAGAATGCAGGGCTGGACAGCGTATCTTAACGGCATGTACGGCTACGGTTGGGGCGGTCACGATACCTGGAGCTACCTCAATGTTTATGATGAAGAAAACGACAGCTCCGACGGCGTTGACACAATAACGAGCGAAGAAAAAATCAATGCAACCTGGCAGGATGCGCTCGAATACGAGAGCTCATATCAGGTCGGATATATGCGAGATTTCCTTGAAAACACAGAATGGTATAATCTTATTCCCAGATTTGACAACAAGGCATATTTCGTTCCTGCAAACAATGTTTATTATGTTTATGCAGGCAACGAAGATAACACCGAAATCGTTATTTATTTCTATTCGTTCACCGATGAAACCGTTGCGCAGAATGTAAACACCAAGTTTTACGGCGGAATAAAAACGGGTACAATCGGAAGCCTCGTTCCGAACGGAAGATATACCTATCAATGGTTCAACCCCATCAGCGGTGAATTTTCCGAAGAATATGAATTTACCGCTACAAGATTCGGCACATATTATATCGGCGACAGACCGCAGGCAACCGATATGGCTCTGCACATAAGAGCTGCCGATAAATTCTGAACGAGTAATCGTATCTGCTAAATCTAGCTAATGTTTGTCAAGTCCAAATTTTGCGATGTTGCTCCTAAAAAAAGGGCGCAGAAAGTTAACCCACCAGATTGCGGGCTTTAAAAATTTGTGTATAATGAAAGAGATCTACCTGTAGAGTTCCATTGCTCT
>JAZNFD010000215.1:0-5727 GCA_045588975.1 Acutalibacteraceae bacterium
GTAAACTGATTTCGGCAACTCTGCGGGTGCATAAATTTTTTCACCGTTGCAAACAAAGCAATCAGCAAAATACTCCAACTGCCTCTTGAAAAGCAGGTGGTCATTGGATTCCTTATCAAACTCAACTGTTGATTCTATAAAACTGTTGATAATCTTTTTATATCCGGTTTTATTATACGGTTTATCCCTGCCGAATATTTTTTGAAACAGGAATATTCCTAAATTTTCAAACCGCTCACTGAAAATCTCATTAAAAACCATTCCGTGCATTGATTTATCGAATTTAACGAAGCAAACGGGGTCATAGCTTGTTTTGAAAGACAAGCTTTCTTTTTCTGTTGTTTTGTTGAACATCTTGTTAAAAGTTATGTTCGCACCGTAAGTTTGTTCCAAATCATCAATATCTTCAAAGAATTGAAGATAATCTTTTCCGTCAACCTTAAGGAGAACAACTCTTTTAATAAAACTTCTCAGCCATCTTATTACCTCATGAGCATCTGTCACATTAACGGTTAAAGCGATGCAATCGCCGTTTTTTTCAGATTTGTAATTATCGATATTAAGATACTCGACAAAAGGCTTATCCTCAGGCACTTCGCGTATTATTCTCTTGCGGATAAAAGACTCCTTTTCTTTGTCGTATTTAATAAGAATTTCAACACGATGCAAGCCTCTTTTTTTAAAGTCAGCATCTTCCGGATTATATCTTGCATTTCCGAGATCCAAGCTCGGGAAGGAAACTCCCCATGTATATTCAATCCGTTTCTTTGCATTCCTTAATTCCTTTTCGATATAATCGGGTACGTTTTTAATCTCTCCGAGCGTTATGCTGTCGATAAACTCCATACGCAAAGAAGAAACTGTATGGTTCTCGGGAAAATAACATATAAGATACTGTCTTCCGTCCTCGGTACTTTCCCTGACTTCTATTGGATAGCAAATAAATTCCTTGAGAGTTCCGCTCTGAACCCTTGCACTTCTGTATTCAACACTTATCCATTTTTGATTTTCAATTGCATACAAAATATCAATCAGATTATAATCGTTCAGCGCTCGAAACAGATAATTATGCTTAAAGGATAGACAACTTTCATAATCGGGAATACGTCGAAGAATATGGCTGCCTAAGATTCCCAAAGGTTGGGTCTCTGAGAAATATTTTATCATTTCGCTGAAGCGATACGCAAAATCTTCGTTTGAAAGGTCAGGCAAAAAGTTCGGTTTCAAAGCATATCTGCCGTTATTACGCGATAAAATTCCTAAATCTTTGAGGTCGGTAAGCTTATTTTCCAACTCATCGCGTTTAAAATTCTTTTTATCTTCCGGCATCACAACCTTCATAATTTCTTCTATCAGTCCCAGATAAAGCGACGGATCATCCGGACAAGCTTCAAAGCTCAGTTCACCCGAATCGCTTATATTGAGCTGACAGTTGTTAAGAATCATTCTGTTAAACAAGTTTTTCAATTCATTTGAATAACCGCAGTTGTCTGATCCAAAAGAATTCTTTAAATCTTCATTCAGTTTTCCAAAAATCTTTTCCCTTTCATCTTTCGGCATATTGCTGTAAGTAACTCCGATACCTTTGGAGTTTATTCGGGAAAGATATTTGTCGAGAATTTCATCAGACAACAGTTCTTTTATACGTTCCTGATTTTTAAATGTAAACGGATATTCTTCTGACAAAACATCAAAGCTGAAGCAATCATCAAGGTTTTCGCACGAGCGAGATGAGAGAAACATCAACAAGAGAAGGATAAAAGCGAAATTTGAACCCTCAACCTGTGAGCGTCTGTGACAGGTATGGTAAAGCTCAAAAAAAGGGTTGCCTTTCAGCGCTCTTGAATCAATCGATACACAGGTCTTCTTTTTCTTGGATTTATCACCAATCCATTCAACGCCCAACTTTTCGCCGATAATTGTCTGTAGCCTTTCACTGTCATACTGCAGATTTCCTCCTGATAAAGTTTTATTGTCATCAATTTCTTCCTTTGGCAAATCTACATACTTCGGCTCCGAATTGGTTCCGATATTTTTTCTGCGAAGCTGCTGCTTGGTTTTGTAGTATGTAATATCATGCTTAAACTGATAAACATAAAAATCTCTTAATCGGTTCTTGTATTTATCATTGAAGTCTTCTGAGCCTATGCTGCTGAAATAAACCTTCACACTTTCAACCCTCTTTCATCCTTTGAGGCTTGCGGTTATAATGTTGGTTGGACGCCGCAAAATCGCAAAGAGACTCTGCAAAAAACTGCAAAGCCTCATAAATCACCTCATATCTTTAAACGGAATATCTTCTATTGAAAAAATTGTACTATAAATCCATCGTATTTTCAAGGACTTGCAGACAAATATTACTTTTTATTAAAACCCTTTAAATTGAATGCTGCTGTTTTATCTTTGCTCCGTCGGACGAGGATTCGAGAGCAATTATAACCGTTCTGTTCTTCTGTGCATCTGTGGTCAAATTGCCGCTTGAATCCGTATCCTTAACATGCCATTCATTCTCATAGCCCAATCCGTAGGTATTGATTTGGGCGGACGGTACACCGAGTGCCGTTAAGCAGTCCGCCACACTCTGAGCACGTTTCTTTGAGAACTCAACGCATGATAAATTTGAGCCAACCGTTGCGGTTGTGCCTGCAACAACAACCGTTTCCCCCGAGTTTATAAGCTGCTCAGCAATAGGCTTGAGAAGCTCGGTCGTTGCCTCGGGGTCAGAAAGAACATATGATTCGGGTTCAAACGCTATTGTTTCCGAATCAAATCGGATTCCGCCCGCAGCAAGTGAAGGAGTGCTGCCCTTCACCTTCTCCTGAAGCACTGAAACAGTAGAAACATTGGGATATGAACTTTTATCTACCGTATCAGTGGGGGTTGCAGTTATAAACTCAACGCTTGCTCCGCCTGCCTCGCAGATTGCTGTCCATATAGCTTTGAGTGCCGATATGTTACTGTATGAAAGCGGAGTCTGAGGTGCCGCAGTATCACCAAGCCCTGCAAAAACTACCGTTGTACCATCAGGAAAGTCGGGGATAGCAGAGATTGCTTTTAAATCCTCAACAACAACATTCACATCAGAACCAAGAAGATTGCTTTCATTAAAGGGCAGTGCTCCCGTTGTTGAAAGCGCTGAGCCGAGATAAATTATGCGCTTATCTGCCGCAGCGGCATTTAGATTTCTCGCCGCAAGAACCAAAGCTTTAAGAGTATCTACCTCAGGCGAAACGGGAGCGGCGGTCTGAGCTATCTGAACCAGCTGCGATGCAATCTGTTTTGCAACAGATTCCTTCTTGCTTTGAGAAACCTTTTCAGGAATTGAAGCAGTAACGGTGTCTATCGCAAAAGGCTCTCCGTCAGCTTCTATTATTGTTACGGTTGAACCGGAGCGGAGTGCCGTATCATAGAATGAGTTAATAATCTCAGGAGATGTAAGCATAGGCTCCGCACTGTTTGCAGTTCGCTGAACAACAATAGCAAGTGAACGGGAACCTTCTGATTCAGAAACATTTGCAGAGCAATTCTCAATGTCTGATGTGCAGCCGGTAAAACAAGCAATAACCGTAAGAACAACAATAAGCATTGCAAAAAACTTTTTCATGAGTATACTTCCTTTCAAAAATCAGTTATTATTTTGGCTTTCCAATGATAAGACCGAGGCACTGCCAAAACTGTTTATAAGCTCCTTGGAACTGTCCGCAAGTGCCGTAAGCTTACGGGATTCCCTGAGCTTATTGGCAAGGATAAGTCGGGAAGTGACCATTAAATCGGCAGCATGAATCCTTATTGATTCAATGTGGTTGTTGTAGTGCTCTTCTTCCTGTGCAGCAGCAGCGTCATAATCATATCGATTAATTTCGGTCAAAGCCGAATCAAGCACCGCATCCAATTTTCTGAGTTCAACAAGCTCAAGCTGAAGAGTGTCAATTTTCTTAACTAAGGGATTTTCGCTGAAATAAGACAGGAAGAAAGCAACTGCGGAAGTGCCGAGATTGGTAATGCACTGAAGAATAACCATTGCCAAAGCACCGGAGGAATCAGAGGTTCCGGTGTCATTCATAAGACCGGCAGAGCTCGTCATAGACTGAGACAAATCTCCGAAAACAAACTCCATTGTGGCAAAACGGAGTGCACATACCGCTATGAACAGGCAGACAAAAACACCTATGGTTATGTAAAACATCAAGAGTGATTTCTCCTGAAACCCGTACTTGTAGTTTAAGAGATGTCTCGCAGCAACAAGCGGCAGAAAGTTGATAAGGAGCGCTATTCCTATTGTTGAAAGCCACAGCAATCCATCTGACTCTGAGAAGAGATGGAAAAACATTGGGTACATGGTAACACCGTCAAGCGAAGAGAAAAAGATTGTCAGAACCGGCAGAATCATTCCGTTGTACCACCATGTGTTTGTCGCTTTGGAATAGCTGCGCTCCGAGTCACAAATTGCCGAAAAAGCATTTTGACTGAGCTGAGACATTTGTTTTACTATCTTGTTCTTAGCCATGTTATTTATCATTCCTTTCAAATCTATGGTATATATCCGTCAGGCGTTTGAGTTCCTCTTCCTTTCTGCTTATGCTTTCTTCGCAGGCAGACTTTGCCGCAATTATGGTATTTTTATCTCTGAGGATACCCATATGTATAAGTTCAAGTGCGTTGAAATGTCTTGTTCTCTGTTCATCGGCAAACTTGATTTCATCTCCTGCTTGAATAAGAATCTTTGCATCAAAAACATCTTCATTAAATTCGTCCGGATTTGTGCCTGCATAAAAGCTTGCAGCTTCCTTAGAAAAATTCATTTCATACAAAGCAAAGTCTTCTGAAAAATAATAACGGGCGGGAGTTGTGTTGATAAAAACCGAAAGACCGCTTATATCCACTGTTTCAAGTGCAGGCTCTTTCTTTGTCTTGAATCTGTGTTTAAGTACCTCTTTAATCTTACGCATTATCTTCATTCTCCTTACAGGATTTTTCGGTCATACTGAATATTGCCGTATCGCCTTTAATGTGTCTGGAAAAATAGCATTCTCTTGCTTTATCCGAAAACTCAAACGGTTCGTTTTCCCTATAGTCATTTAGTCCGGTATTCTTTGAGCTTCTGACACCACTGACAAAAGCCTCAATCTTTCGGAGTGTTGAGTTTCTTAATGAAAGCACAGTCTCATCCAGAATTACATGTGCTGAAACGAGTTCCTCTTTAATTCGAGAGAGCTCTTCATCTGCTCTGCTGAGTTTTGATCTGATAAGCTGCTTTCTTTCATGATTATCCCTTGCTGCACGCTTGCCCTCGGTTGTTGAAATATCGAACTTTTCGCTTCCGGAATTCTTCTCTTCCGAAGAAGCCGTTTTGAGAGACGCCAGAACAGCAGCTCCCTGCTTACGGTTTTCAAGCAGATAGTTCTCGCAGGAAATACAATATTTGTTTTCGAGTTTTGCACACTTTGAGAGCTGACGCTCCAAAACAGCATCGCATGCTTCTTTGCCGGAACGGGCTGCAAGCCTTCCTTGAATTTTCAAAATAAAATCGGGTGTTTTCCAAACGGATTTAGGTTCTGCCTGTGTTTTGAAATCGCTTGATTTTGCCATACGCAAACCTCCAAAAATCTTTTGTAAGAGAGTTTCTGTGTTATGCGGAATCACCGTTGACAAATCCTTTTATGTGACCTTCATTCAGCAACTCACCTCACTTTGGCTAAATATTAGCACACCATAAAAAGCATGAAA
>JAZNFD010000216.1:0-18771 GCA_045588975.1 Acutalibacteraceae bacterium
GCAAGCGGTCACGTCGCAAGCTTCTCCGACCCCCTTCTTGACTGCAAGGAATGCAAAAAGCGTCACAGAGCAGACAACCTCATCGACGACTTCAACCCCGATGCACACGCAGACGGCATGACAAAAGAGGAAATGTTTGAGTACATCAAGGCTAACTCAATCCCCTGCCCCCACTGCGGCAAGCACGATTTCACAGACATCAGAGAATTCAACCTGATGTTCCAGACCTTCAGAGGCGTTACAAACGACAGCAAAAACGTTATCTATCTCCGTCCCGAAAACGCTCAGGGCGAATATGTCAACTACCTCAACGTTCAGAGAACAATGAGAGCAAAGCTTCCCTTCAGCATCGGTCAGATCGGTAAGGCTTTCAGAAACGAAATCACTCCCGGTAACTTCACATTCAGAACAATCGAGTTCGAGCAGATGGAGTTCCAGACATTCTGCAAGGAAGGCACCGACAGCGAACTTTACGATTACTTCAAAGAATACGGTATGAAATACTATCAGGATCTCGGCATCAAGGCTGAAAATCTCCGTTTCCACGACCACGAAAAGCTCGCTCACTACGCAAAGGCTGCTTGTGACATCGAATTCCTCTTCCCCTTCGGCTGGGGTGAGGTCAATGGTACCCACAACAGAACCAACTTCGACCTTGCAAGACATCAGGAATACAGCGGTCAGAAGATGGACTATCTTGATCCCGAAACCAATGAAAAGTTCATTCCCTTTATCATAGAATCAACCTACGGTCTTGACAGAACGGTTCTCGCTCTCCTCTGCGAAGCATACGATGAGGAAGTTATCGACGCTGAAAAGAACGACACAAGAGTCGTTCTCCACCTCAGCCCCGCAGTTGCCCCCTTCAAGGCTGCCGTTCTTCCCCTCTCAAAGAAGCTTTCACCCGACGCACTCAAGGTTTACGAAAAGCTTCAGAAGAAGTTTATGGTTGACTTCGACGAAACCGGTTCAATCGGCAAACGCTACCGCCGTGAGGACGAAATCGGCACTCCCATCTGCATCACATTTGATTTCGATTCACTCGAAGATAACTGCGTAACAGTCCGTGACCGTGACACAATGCAGCAGGAAAGAATTTCAATTGATGCTCTTGAAGATTACATCGCAGCACGCATCGAATTTTAATTTCGGGTAAAAATATTCACATTAATCATAGAAAGGAACTCGGCGAATTATGAAAGTTAATTTCACAGAAACCGTGCTCAGAGACGCTAACCAGTCTCTCATCGCAACAAGAATGCCCTTTGAAGATTTCAAACCCATCCTTGAAAAGCTCGATAAGGCAGGCTACTTCTCACTCGAATGCTGGGGCGGCGCAACATTTGACTCCTGCCTCCGCTACCTCAACGAAGATCCCTGGGAAAGACTCCGCAACATCAAAAAGGCTTGCCCCAACACCAAGCTCCAGATGCTCCTCAGAGGTCAGAATCTTCTCGGCTACAAGCACTATCCCGATGATGTTGTACGTGCTTTCATCAGAAAGAGCGTTGAAAACGGCATCGACATCATCAGAATTTTCGATGCTCTCAACGACGTACGCAACATCGAGGTTGCAGTTGACGAAACCATCAAGTGCGGTGCTCACGCATCAGGCACAATCTGCTACACAATCAGTCCCATCCACAACCTTGAAAGCTATGTAAAGCTTGCAAAAGAGATTGAAGCTCTCGGCGTTCAGTCAATCTGCATCAAGGATATGGCAGGTATTATGAGTCCCAAGGAGGGTTATGACCTCGTTAAGGCTCTCAAGGCTAACGTAAAAGTTCCCATCGTTGTTCACACCCATTCAACAACAGGTCTCGGCTTTATGACACTTCTCAAGTGCGTTGAAGCAGGCGCAGACGTTATCGACTCAGCTATTTCCTGCTTCTCGGGCGGTACTTCACAGCCCGCAACCGAAACTCTTGTTTACACTCTCAAGCAGTACGGCTATGAAGTTGACGTTGACGAAAACATCTGCAAGGAAATCAACGATTTCTTCAAGCCCATCCGTGCAAAGGCTCTTGAAAGCGGTCTTCTTAACCCCGTTGTTATGGGTACTCAGACCGACGCTCTCATTTATCAGATTCCCGGCGGTATGCTTTCAAACCTCGTTGCACAGCTTACTGCTCAGAATAAGCTCGATAAACTCGATGAAGTTCTTCTCGAAACTCCCAGAGTACGTGAAGACCTCGGTTATCCTCCCCTTGTTACTCCCATGAGCCAGATGGTCGGTGTTCAGGCAACAGCCAACGTTCTCGCAGGTGAAAGATACAAGAACATCTCCAAGGAAGTCAAGAGCTACATCAAGGGCGAATACGGCAAGGCACCCGGTAAGGTAAGCGAAGAGCTTCAGAAGCTCGTTCTCGGCGAAGAGAAGCCTTACACAGGCAGATTTGCAGATACTCTTGCTCCCGCTTTTGAAGAAGCAAAGGCAGAGCTCGGCGATAAGGCAAAGAGCGACGAAGATGTTCTTTCTTATATCGCATTCCCCATGCAGGCTGAAGCATATTTTGCAAAGCGTGACGAAAGAGAAAGAAACACCTTTAAGTACACAATCAAAGAGGTATAAGGAGAACGGAAATGACATTTTTGGATTTCATTAAAACTCCCGCTTTTGCTCTCGCAATTATCTTTGTGCTTGCTACCGCTTACAGCGTTTACGCAAAAATCAGAGACAGCAAGGCTGCCAAAGCTCCCGCTGCACCTGCAGCGGACAAGCAGACCGCTCCCGCAAGTGCAACCGTGGCAGCTGCAGAAGGAGTCAGCTGCGGCGAACTCGATCTTGTTGACACAGACGAAAAAACCGCCGCTGTCATTATGGCTCTCGTAAGCTACAAAAGCGGTATTCCGCTCAACAGACTCAGTTTTAAATCTATTCGTTTGATGGAGGATAAATAATTATGAAATATGTAGTAACTCTTAACGGTAAAAATTACGAAGTAGAAGTTAACGAATGCGAAGCAGTTGTAACAAACGTTACGGAAGCTGTTGCTGCACCCGTTGCCGCTCCCGCACCTGTTGCTGCTCCCGCTCCCGCTGCAGCACCCGCAGCTGCTCCTGTTTCGGCAGAAGGCACAAAGGTTCTTTCACCCATGCCCGGCGCAATTCTCAACGTTAACGTAAGCGTTGGCGCAGCTGTTAAGGCCGGCGACGTTCTTATGGTTCTCGAAGCTATGAAAATGGAAAACGACATCGTTGCTCCCTGCGACGGCGTTGTTAAGCAGATTCCCGTTACCAAGGGTTCAACAGTTAACACCGATGAAGTTCTCGCTGTTATCTGATCGGAGGTTAATTGATGAACGTTTTATATGAAAACCTGCTGACCTTGGACTGGGCTCAGGTTGCGATGTGGGTAATCGGCGGAATTCTGATTTACCTTGCAATCGCAAAGGAAATGGAACCCACTCTGCTTCTTCCCATGGGATTCGGTGCAATTCTTGTTAACCTCCCCCACTCAGGTGCAGCAGCGGTTATCGAGCATCTTTTTGAAATCGGTATCAATCAGCACGAGCTTTTCCCCTTGATTCTTTTCATCGGTATCGGTGCAATGATTGACTTTGAACCCCTTCTGACCAACCCGAAGCTGATGTTCTTCGGTGCGGCAGCCCAGTTCGGCATTTTCTTCACACTTTGCATGGCATCACTTTTCGGATTCGAAATCAACGATGCCGCTTCAATTGCAATCATCGGTGCCGCTGACGGCCCGACATCAATCTTCGTTGCAAATATGCTCAAGTCCAACTACACTGCAGCGATTATGGTTGCCGCATATTCCTATATGGCTCTTGTTCCCATCGTTCAGCCTCCCATCATCAAGCTTTGCACAACAAAGGCTGAAAGAAAAATCCGCATGAATTACACAGGCAAGAGCGTTTCAAAGAGAACAAAGATTCTCTTCCCCATCATCATTACAGCAATCGTCGGTATGGTTGCTCCCGATGCAGTTGCTCTTATCGGTTTCCTTATGTTCGGTAACCTTATCCGTGAATGCGGAGTTCTCAATTCGCTTTCCGAAACAGCACAGAAGGTTCTTGCAAACCTTATCACTATCTTCCTCGGCATAACCATCGCTTCAAGAATGACTGCCGCAGAATTCCTCAGAATTGAAACCCTTCTCATTATGGGTCTCGGTCTTGTTGCATTCATTGTTGACACATTCGGCGGTGTTATGCTCGCAAAGGTTATGAACCTCTTCCTCAAGAATAAGATAAATCCGATGATCGGTGCCGCAGGTATTTCTGCATTCCCCATGTCAGCCAGAGTTGTACATAAGCTCGGCCTTGAAGAAGATAATCAGAACTTCCTTCTTATGCACTCAATCGGTGTAAACGTTTCCGGTCAGATCGCATCGGTTATCGCAGGCGGTCTTATCCTTGCATTTTTAGCTTGATATAAGGAGAAGAAATTATGGGTATAAATATTGAATACTTTTTAAACTCTTTGCCTTATATGGGCAAGGGTATGCTCGGAATCTTTATTGTTACGGCGGTTGTTGTTATGGTGGTCAATGCTCTTAACAGCATGCCTGACAAAAAATAAAAAAGCAAAGGGCGTTTGGCATAACACCAACGCCCTTGTATTTAGACAAAAAACGAACAAACTATTATAAAAAACAAAAAAGGAGGCAAAGCTATGAAAATGCCTGTCTCAGAAGCTCTTGCAATAGCCCTTATCGGATTTTGCACGGTTCTCTTTATTCTCGCATTAATCGCAGTTCTCATTATCCTGCTTTCAAAGACAATAAGAGCAATCGAGAAAATGCTTGCAAAAAAATCATCCGCTTCTTCTGCCGCATCGCCTGTTCCCGCACCTGTGCAGTCTGCACCTGAAGGAGTCAACGGCGGCGAGGTTGATTTAATCGGTGTTGATGAAAAAACAGCTGCAGTTCTTATGGCAATCGTTTCACAGCAGAGCGGAATCCCTCTCAACAGACTCAGCTTCAAGTCAATCAGACTTCTTGACGATAAAAAGAAAGGAGACGGTACAAAATGATCAAAGATGTTCTTCTCGGTCTTTGGGAAAGTTCAGGCTTTGCTCTTGTAAGCGTAAAAGAAATCATTATGCTCCTTGTCGCTTTCGTACTTCTCTATCTTGCAATAGTCAAAAAGTTTGAACCCCTTCTTCTTGTCCCCATCGCATTCGGTATGCTCCTTGCAAACCTTCCCGGAGCAGGTCTTATGGATGACCCGAGCGGTATTATGGACACATCAAACCTTGTTGAAGGTGCGCACTGGTATGACTCGGGCGTGCTCAGGTTGATTTACGCGGGTGTTAAGAGTTCGATATTCCCGTGTCTTATCTTCCTCGGAATCGGCGCAATGACCGACTTCGGTCCCCTGCTTGCTAACCCCATCAGCCTTCTTCTCGGTGCTGCGGCTCAGCTTGGTGTTTACGTCGCTTTCCTTCTTGCCCTTCTTCTCGGCTTCTCTCCCGAGGAAGCAGCATCAATCGGCATCATCGGCGGTGCAGACGGCCCCACAGCAATCTTCCTTACCGGCAAGCTTGCTCCCCATCTCCTCGCTCCGATAGCCGTTGCGGCATATTCATATATGGCTCTCATCCCCCTTATTCAGCCGCCTATTATGAAGCTTCTCACAACCGAAAAAGAAAGAAAGGTTGAAATGAAGCAGCTCCGCCAGGTAAGCAAAACCGAAAAGATTATTTTCCCGATTGTTGTTGCAGTTATCTGCGCATTCATTATTCCCTCATGTGCATCGCTCATCGGTTTCCTTATGCTCGGCAACCTCTTCAAGGAATGCGGCGTTACCGAAAGACTCAGCGACACAGCACAGAATGCTCTGACCAACATCGTAACCATTATGCTCGGTGTTACCGTCGGTGCAACCGCAAACGGCGAAGCTTTCCTTAATAAGTCAACTCTTCTCATCATCGCTCTCGGTCTTACTGCTTTCGCATGCTCAACCGCAGGCGGCGTTCTTCTCGGAAAGCTTCTTTACCTCATTACAGGAGGCAAAATCAATCCCCTCATCGGTTCTGCGGGCGTTTCAGCCGTTCCTATGGCGGCTCGTGTTGCACAGACAGAAGGCAGAAAGTATAACCCCACAAACTTCCTTCTCATGCACGCTATGGGTCCCAACGTTGCAGGTGTTATCGGTTCGGCAGTTGCCGCAGGCTTCCTGCTTATGATGTTCGGCAAATAATCATTTCATCCGCGGATACTTCACCGTATCTGCGGATATTTTTTGCCAAAAACCACAAGACAAAAAAAGAATTATTGATATCTGCAGATTTGTTTGATATAATGAATCTATAAAACATAACAATGAGGTGTCTACTATGGCAAAGATTATAGGACAGAATATTCCCAATATCCCCTGGCAGGACAAACCCGAGGGTTACAGATACCCCGTATGGCGTTACAGCGGCAACCCCATCATCACCCGTGACAATCTTTACATGGCAAACAGTATCTTCAACTCCGCAGTTGTGCCTTACGGCGACGGCTTTGCAGGCGTTTTCAGAGTTGACGTTATGAGCCGCGACCATACTCTTGTTGTCGGCTACAGCAAGGATGCCATCAACTGGGAGCTTGAAGAGAAGGTTATTTTCAGAGGCTATGACCCCAGACTTTGCGAAATCGATGGAAAATACTATCTTTCATGGGTTAACCTTACACCGCACGGCACAACAATCGGCATTGCATACACCACCGATTTCAAGGAGTGGACTCAGCTTGAAGATGCTTGCTATCCCGTTGCCCGTAACGGTGTGCTCTTCCCCAGAAAAGTCAACGATGAATTTCTTCTTCTTATCCGCCCCTGCGACAGAGGTCACACACCCTACGGCGATATCTTCCTCAGCCACAGCAAGGATCTCACTTATTGGGGCAAGCACCGATTTGTTATGAAACCCGAAAAGAACTGGGAAATGACAAAGGTCGGCGCAGGCCCCACACCCATCGAAACCGATGAAGGCTGGCTTATGTTCTACCACGGCGTTCTCACAAGCTGCAACGGTTTCACATATGCAATGGGTGCCGCAATCCTCGATAAAGATGAACCCTGGAAGGTTCTCCACAGAGCAGACTGCTTCCTTCTTGCTCCTCACGAGCTTTACGAGTTCGTCGGTGACGTGCCCAACGTTGTTTTCCCCTGTGCAGCTCTCGCCGATGCGGAAAGCGGTAAAATCGCTATCTACTACGGTGCAGCAGACACAACGGTTGCCCTCGCATTCACAACAGTTGACGAAACAATTGATTTCATCAAAAAGAACGACCTCATTAAATAATTCGTTGCAAAAAAAATACTCCCGAAAAAGCGATTGCTTTTTCGGGAGTTATTGTTTTTATTAAGCTCTTACGCCGAGCGTGACGACATCGATTGCTCCGACGGGACATTCCGCGTGACATTTGCCGCAACCCGTGCATTTTTCGTAGTCAACCTTGGCACAGAATTTATCGATTGTGATTGCGCCCGCTTCGCAAGCCTTGACGCACTTCATGCATCCGATACAGCCTGCCTTGCATTCCTTGCGGGTAACCGCACCCTTGTCGTGATTCTTACAAAGCACAGCCGCCTTTGTCTCTTCAAGGGGCATCATTTCGATAAGACCCTTGGGGCAAGTCTTGACACACATCTTGCAAGCTTTGCACATATAGGGATTAATACGTGCAATACCGTCGCAGATAGCGATTGCATCATACTGACAAGCATCAACGCAGTCACCGTAGCCGAGGCATCCGTAGATGCATTCCTTGGGACCGCCGAAAATCTGAGATGCCATACGGCAGCTTTTAACGCCCTGATATTCGAGTTTTATTTCGGCATTAACATTGTGACCCTGGCAAAGCACAACTGCCGCCATAGGCTTGACCTCGCCTGCCGCAAGACCCGTAACCTCACCGATAGCCTTTGCGGTATCGTTTCCGCCGGGCGCGCAGAGCGCTGTATCTGTTGTTTCGCCCTTTGAAAGTGCGGCGGCATAGCCGTCACATCCCGAAAAGCCGCAGGCACCGCAGTTTGCACCGGGGAGACATTCTCTGATTGCTTCCGCTTTCTCGTCAACGGGAACTGCAAAAACCTTCGATGCAATCGAAAGTCCGAGACCGGCAATAAGACCGATTGCGGCAACGATTATAACTGCAATAACAATAGAGTTCATAATTCCGTTACCTCCTTATGCAAAGATTCCGTCAACAAGACCCGTAAAGCCCATAAACGAAAGAGAAACAATTGCAGCAGCGATAAGAACGATAGGAAGACCTTGAAGGAATTTGGGGATATCCGCGCCCTCAAGTCTGCTGCGTACGCCTGAGAAAATAACCATTGCAACCATGAATCCGAGACCTGCGCCGATGCTGTTAACCATTGATTCGGCGAAGTTGTAGCCCTTTGTCTGGTTGAGAAGAACAACGCCGAGAACAGCGCAGTTTGTTGTGATAAGAGGAAGATAAATGCCGAGCGCGTTGTAGAGAGGCGGCATAAACTTCTTTAGAATAAGCTCAACAAGCTGAACGAGAGCCGCAATAACGAGAATAAAAACGATTGTCTGAAGATATTCAAGGTCGTTCGCAAGAAGAAGATACTTGTTGATGGGGTATGTAACGGCGGTTGCAAGTGCCATAACAAAGATAACAGCCGCAGACATACCGACCGCTGTATTCAGCTTCTTTGAAACGCCAAGGAAGGGGCAGATTCCGAGGAATTTGCAGAGAACGAAATTTTCGGTAAGAACCGAAGTGAGGATAATTGCAAGAAATGATTTTACGATTGTTGCAGTCATGCTGTTTCGCCCTCCTTCTTTTCTTCGTTGCAAGCCTTGCCTTCTGCGAGAAGAGCGCAGTTTTTAGCCATAGGACAAGCCTGACATCCGCCGAGCTCTGCTCTGGGTTTGCCCTTGCTTTCCGCAAGCTTGTTTGCGCAAGCCATAAGCAGACCGAAGGTAAGGAAACCGCCGGGCGCAAGGATGAACACTGTCATCGGGGTAAGATATTCTGTCCAGGGGAGAGTAAAGCCGTTGAATCCGTTGAGCACGTTGTCACCGAAGAGCACAAGAAGATTCTGTGCGCCTGCGAGGAATGTGCCTGCACCGAGAATTTCTCTGACAGAAGCCATGCAGCAAAGTGCGATTGTAAAGCCGACGCCCATGCCAAGACCGTCAACAGCTGATGCAATAACGGAATTTTTGCCCGCAAAAGCCTCTGCTCTGCCGAGAATGATGCAGTTAACAACAATCAGCGGCAGGAAAACGCCGAGTGCGGCGTCGAGCGCGGGAACAAATGCCTTGACTATCATCTGAACTATTGTAACAAAGGATGCGATAACAACGATGTAAGCGGGGATACGCACCTTCGAGGGAATAACCTTTCTCAGAAGAGAGATAACGATATTCGAGCAGACAAGAACAATCATTGCTGATATGCCCATACCCACCGCATTGACAACGCTTGTTGTAACCGCAAGGGTGGGACAGGTGCCGAGAACAAGTCTGAAAACAGGGTTTTCGGCTATAAGACCTTTGGTAAATTCTTTACCGAGAGATTTTTTCTCAGCCATTGTTTGCACCTCCCGCTACTTCGATTGCGGCATTGACAGCGTCAACAACCGCTCTTGATGTTATAGTTGCGCCCGTGATAGCGTCGATTGCATTTACGCCCGCCTTATCCTTCGAAACCGTAATTCCTTTGATATGACCGAGGAATCTGTCACGGAAATCCTGCTCAGCCGCCTTTGCGCCGAGACCCGCGGTTTCTGCGTGTGAGAGGATGTTAACACCCGTAACCTTGCCTTCGGAGTCAACACCGGTCATAACGGAGATATCTCCGCCGTAGCCCTTGGTTGTGTTAACAACGACGTGACCGATAACGTTGCCTGCCTCGTCGAGTGCTGCAACAACGCTTGTGCCATCGTCAAGAACTTCTGCTTCGCCGAATGACTTGGCACCGGCAAAAACGACCTGTCTTGACTTGATTTCAGTCTCAATTGCAAGCTGTTCGATAATCGGAGCAGTCACCTGATTTGTGAGTCCGAGAAGAGCTGTTGCAACAAGGCAGATAATAAAAAGTGTGAGAGTGGGAACAAGATAATCTTTTAAGTTTTTCATTTTTTCTCACCCTCCGTTGTATTTGTCTTTTTCTCTTTAACCGTACCGAAAGGCTTGGGAGCCATAATCGTTTCGATATGAGGAACAAGAAGATTCATAATAAGAATTGCAAAAGATACACCTTCGGGGAGCGATGCAAAAAGTCTGATAACGCAAGTCAGAAGACCGCAGCCGATACCGAAAACGATTTTTGCATTTGATTTGATAGGGCTTGTCGAATAGTCGGTAGCCATAAAGAATGCACCGAGAAGCACGCCGCCGCTCATAAGATGATATGCAACAAACTCAAGATCGAATTTGCCTGCGATAAGCATAACAACGGCAACCGTGCCGATGAATGCAACGGGAATTTTATAGGAAATAACTCTTCTTGCGAGAAGATAGATTCCGCCGGCAATAAGTGCAACGGAGCAGGTTTCGCCGAGACATCCGCCTCTGACACCAAGGAACATATCAAGAAGCGAAGGAAGCTCGCCTGCGGTTTCTCCGCCGAGAATTGCAAGCGGAGTCGCGGTTGTGACAGCATCTGTTTTCCACGAAAGAGGAGCAGTCCAGTTACCCATTGCCTGACCGAACGAAAGAAGAAGCACGATTCTTGCAACGATTGCGGGATTTGCAAAGTTCTGACCGATGCCGCCGAACATCTGCTTTACAACAACAATCGCAAAGAAGCTTCCGATTGCAGCCATCCAAAGAGGGATGCTGACGGGAAGATTGAATGCAAGGATAAGGCCCGTAACAACGGCGCTGAAATCGCCGATTGTATTGTGTCTTTTCATCACTTTTCTTGCAAGGAATTCCGAAAGAACGGCTGTGATGACCGTTGTTGCCGTAACGGCAATAACTCTCGGCCCGAAAAGAATAACCGCAGCAACAAGTGCGGGGATAAGAGCAATAACAACGTCAAGCATTATTCCTCTTGTTGTATCCTTGGTGCGAAGATGAGGCGACGCACTGACTACAAGCTTTTTTCCGTTAACCATTATTTATTGCCCTCCTCTCTGAGAATTGCCTTTGCAAGGCGCATATGCTGAACAAGGGGTTTGCCCGCGGGGCAAGCAAACGCACAGCTGCCGCATTCCATACAAACCATAACACCGAGTTGCTTGAGAGCATCGGGATCCTTTGCCTTTGCGGCTTTAACGATATTTGTGGGCATAAGACTCATCGGGCAGGCAATTGCGCATCTGCCGCATCTTATGCAGTCTGTTTCGGGTTTGAGAACGGCGTCATCCTTTGACAAGGCAAGGATTGCATTGTTCTGCTTGAGAACGGGAAGATCCGTTCCGACTATGGCAAGACCCATCATCGGACCGCCCGTAATGATTTTTGCGGGCTCTGTCTTGAACCCGCCGCAGAAATCGATGATGTCTCCGATATTTGTGCCGACGGGCACTCTTACGTTCTTGGGCTGAGCAATTGCAGAGCCGTCAACTGTCATCGAACGACTGACAAGAGGCTTGCCTGTCTTGAGGTAGCGTGCTATGAATGCAACCGAAGCAACGTTCATAACAACGCATCCGACGTCTGCGGGAAGCTTTCCGGGGGGAACTCTTCTGCCCGTTGCGGACTGAACCATCATCTTTTCAGCACCCTGAGGATACTTTGATTCAAGAACCATAAGCTTGACCTCGTCGTCAACGTCGTCCTTATGGTCCGCGATATTCTTAAGCACCTTGAATGCTTCAGGTTTGTTATCTTCAACTGCAATAACAACCTTCTTGAAGCCAAGTAAATCCTTCAAAAGATAAACACTTGAAAGAATATCCCATGAGTTTTCCATACACTCACGGTAGTCAACGGTTATGTAAGGCTCGCATTCTGCGGCATTGATAACGAGAGTGTCGATGTTTTTATCTGCAGGGAAATTGAGCTTGACATGAGTCGGAAAGCCTGCACCGCCCAGACCGACAAGACCCGATGCTCTGACAGCCTTGATCAGATCTTCTTTTGTTTCAACATTAGGAGGCTCAATGCCCCCCCAGAGTCTCATTTCACCATCGGATTCTATTGTAACAGCCTTTGACATAACTCCGTTGGGAAGCTTCACATCTCCAACTGCAACAACCTTGCCCGAAACCGATGCGTGAATCGGTGCGCTGATATACTTATCGGTATCGCCTATAAGCTGACCGACTGCAACCTCGTCGCCGACTTTTACAACAGGCTCACAAGGTGCGCCGATATGCTGCTGCATGGGAATCACAACCTTTGACGGAGTCGGAATTCTCACAACTTCCATCTCAGCAGTATTTTTGTGATGGTCAACCTTAACGCCGCCCCTGACCTTTTTAACAGCCTTGAGTACGCCGTCAATTCCGGCCTTAACCATAATATCTCCTCCTGAATCTTTATTTGAATTAGGTAATATTCTTCCTGACTTTCTCGAGTGACGGCATAACCGACCCGAGAATAATGCCCGTCAGCACTCCGGTGATAACTCCGAAAACCGCAAGTGCCGGTGCATAATATATAACATCCGATGTGCCGGTGATGAACACAGCCGCCGCAAGCTGACCCATATTATGAATCACGGCGCAGACTGCGGATATCCCCACCATACCGAGATATTTCGTTGCAAAACGCATAAGCAAAAACATTGCCGATGCCGACAGCAAGCCGCCCGAAAGGCTCATAATTCCCGCTGTCACGCCTCTTGTAACAAAAGCAAAAAGACCTTTGACGAGCGAAATTATCGCCGCAGTCGGAAATCCCAGACTGCCCGCGGCAAACATCGTTATTATGTTTGAAAATCCGGGTTTGGCTCCCGGAGGGAAAAGCGGCAAAGGCGGTATCAGGCTTTCAAGAAAGCTCAGCGACAGCGCCAGTGCGCAGAGTATCGCAGGAAGTGCGACTTTATATGCGGAATTCTTCTTCATAATCAATAAACCACGGCATCAACATCCGAACCCTCAACGGTTATGACCGTTTTTGCGGGCAGGCAGACCGCCGTATCTCCGCCTTTTTTCAGGCTCCCCGTATTCACGCAGAGTTTGTCCTCGCATTCTGCGGACTCAAATCGGATTTCTCCGTTCTCCGCAACGATAATGACCTTTGGCTGAGTGTCGGGGGTTATAATGATTTTTTCTTTGTCAGAGGACAAATCGATTGTTTCAACAATCTCGCCGTCAACGGTAATCACCGCCTGCAGATTTTTGCCGCCCGATATGCTCGTGTAAGCAAAAACAAGTGCCGCTGCAATTATCAGTGCAATGACTGCGATATCCCCTTTTCTGAAAAGCTTAATTTCCATAGGTATATGAAGCATCGGTTATCTCAACGATATCCGCATCGCCCTCAATATAGATTTTTTTATCTTGAGAAACAAAAACCGCCGTGCATCCGTATTCCGCCGCAAGTGCAGAGCCTTTTTCGACTCCGAGCACAAAACATGCGGTTGAAAGAGCATCGCTCAAAAGTCCGCTTTCGGAAACAATTGTTACTCCGACAAGTCCGTTATCAACGGGATAGCCCGTTTGGGGATTGAGTATGTGATGATATCTTTTTCCGTCTTGTTCAAAAAACTGCTCATAGCTTCCCGATGACGAAACGCAACCTTCGCCCATATGAAGCTTTGCGATGTAGCTGCCTGCGTTTCCTTCGGGATTTCTGATTCCGACGGTGAAATCCTTGTCGCCGTAAAGAAGCGTGCTTCCGCCGACGCTGACAACAGCACTCTTCACATCACGGGTTTCGAGATATGCTCTTACCGAATCAAGAGCAATCCCCTTGCCCGATGCGCCGAAATCCAACACCGCAGATTTATCCTGCATCGTGATTTCGCCACCCGAAAGAATAATCTTTTCATACCCGCTGTGTGAAAGTGCATCCGCAAGAGCTTTTTCGTCGGGTATTTCGGGGTTTGACCCGAATTTCCACAAATCGCTGATCGCACCGAGCGTGAAATCAAACGCACCGCCGCTTCTTTCACAAACATCGAGAAGAAGCGATATATACGCCGCCGTCTGAGCATCAAGTTCTCCGCCGCCGTTTCTGTTAAGCGACGTAACAAGCGAATTTTCCACCGTGCGTGAAAGCACATTCACGTCAAGATTATCAACGATCTTTTGAATTTCCGCCGCACAAAGGTCGGATTCATAGCCCGTCACCTTTGCGGTGACATATGTTTTCATTGAGAAGAAGTCGGCATCGGAGGTCTTATTCAGCACTCCGTCATAAAAAACAAATACCGCCAGCGCCGTAATAATAACAGCAACCACAGCCGCAACCGCTTTTTTCATCGCCTTCCTCCCCATATTAAATATAATAATATATAATACACTTATTTTTAATACATTTCAATAGTTTTTGTTACATATTTCAAGAAATTGTATGAAAATTGTTTCATTTTATTCTTTTTTATGGTAATATTCTATAAAGAACAAATCAAAGGAGATTGCTATGACATATTCAATATATATGCCCGTAAAATGCTTCCGGGGTAACGGCTGCGTTACCGAAAACTCATCCGCACTCGCACTCGGAAATTCCTGCCTTATCGTAACGGGCAAAAACAGCGCAAAACTCAGCGGCGCACTTGACGACGCAGTCAAATCACTTGAAAAAGAGGGCGTGTCCTACGGGATTTTTGACGGAATCGGTGAAAATCCGCTTCTCTCCGCTTGCTATAAAGCAGGTGAAGCCGCTAGAGAAATCAAAGCTGATTTCATTCTCGGAATCGGCGGCGGCTCTGTGCTTGATGCATCAAAAGCAATTGCAATTTACGCCGCAAACTCCGACCTTTCTCCGATTGATATTTACAAAAGAGAATATAAAAACAAGGCTCTCCCCGTTGCGCTTATCGGCACAACCGCAGGCACGGGCAGCGAAGTGACCGCGGTTGCCGTTCTCACAAACGATGAAACGGGAATCAAAAAGAGCATTTCGGGGCCCGACTGCTATGCGGCGGTAGCTTTCTGCGACCCGAAATACACCTGGTCAATGTCTTATAAAACAACGGTTTCCACCGCACTTGATGCGTTTGCGCACGCAATCGAAGGCTTCTTCACTCAGAAATGCGACGGTGTACTCCGTCTGTTTGCTGAAAAATGCATCCCCGAGCTTTATTCCTGCCTTTGTACTCTTTCAGAAACAGATACTGTGCCCATTGAAATTCGTGAAAAACTCTATTATGCATCAATCTATGCCGGTCTTGTCATCAACACCTGCGGCACGGCATTCCCTCACCCCCTCGGCTATGTTTTAACCGAAAACTACGGCGTACCTCACGGTATGGCTTGCGCCGCATTCTTCTCTCCGTTTATTGACCGATGCGCAGAATTTGCACCCGGAAAAATTGCCGATTTCTGCAATATGACGGGTGATATCGATAAAGTAAAAGCGGTAATTTCATCCCTGACCGACCTTAACGGAGCGGTTATCGGCGAAGAAAACGCAAAAAAATTCGCCCTGCGCTGGCAGAGCGTTATTCCGAGAAACTTCACCGCTTCTCCCGGCAGCCTTACTCAGAAAGAAGCGGAAGAAATTCTCGCAAAAATTTAAATGTTTCAATAAACGAACGGCTTGCAAAGGCAAAACCTCTGCAAGCCGCTTCTTTTTTACTTTATTTGTTTTTTAGCAACCGCAGCCACAGCCGCAGTCATTGCTTCTGTTTGAGCCGAATGTGGAACCGCAGCCACAGTCGTTGTTGCCGTTACAGAAGAGGAGAATGAGAATGATGAAAAGACACCAGTTGTTATTGCATCCGCAACCCATGAATCTGACCTCCGTTTCCGGTTAAACGGCTTTTCAACCGCTTACATCCACATCTTATGACGGAGAACAGAAATGTGTTACAGATAAAAGAATTATTATTTCTTTTTGCTGAGCCTTAAAGCAACGTCAAGCTTATCCGTCATTTTGTCAAACAGCTCGGCAATGACAATGGTTATCGCAAAGCACGCCGCCGAAAACAAAAACGGTTTGTCGTTCATACCGAAATAGCTGAGAATTATCATAGGTATTCTCTGGAGAATATACACGCTGAAAACGTGACCGCCAAACCATCGCAAAACGGAATTGTTGATGCTCATTCTCATTGAAACAAAAACAATAATCATCGCAAAAGCAAGTGCCTCAAAAATAAACACTATGCGCGAGCCGTTCATTCCGAGCCGCAGCTGACGCAACGCAATGAAAGTGGCAATTGCAGCTGCTGTGCAGGCAAACCATTTTCCGAAATCCGGAAGCAATGCTTTGTCAATCTTCTCTTTTCCGATTGCATACCACATTCCGAGCGGATAACACATAATCGTATCATACCACCAGTATTCATGTGCTCTGAAACGCAGAAACAAAACAACAACAATTGCCGATGCCAAGGTTGTCAGTACCGTTCCGAGTATTATTTTTTTTTGTGCGAAAATAAACACGGCAAATGTGATTATATAGAGAAGAAGTATTACCGTAATAAACCACACGCTGTTGCCTACCCCGTCGATTCCGATGAGAGAACGCAGCAGCTTTGTTACTGAGTAGTTTTTACCCGTAAGCCAACCTAAAACAAAGAAAATTATAACCGCTATATCAAAATGGAGAAGCACTTTCGGAGCTCGTTTTGTTATGATTGAAACGGCATATCCGTCTTTTTTCTGAAGTCCGAGAAGCACCCCGTATCCCGAATAAAACAGAAAAACAACAACCATCAGCTGACCGAGAAAAACCATAAATTTCTGGAACGGCAGATTGTATGCCGAGGTGTCAAGCGTGATGTACTGCCTGAGATGAGAAAGCACCACAATGATAACAAAAACGCCTTTGACCGCACCCGTTTTCTGGGGCGACATATAGTCCTCAAATCCGCTCCTGCCTCTGAAGCTTATTCCGAAAATGCACAGTAATAAAAGAATTATTAAGAAAATGACCATAATTCAAGTTTCTTTCATTAATTATTTATCCTTTTCGATTGTCTGAAGGAACTGATTTGCCATAGAAATCGCTTCGCCTGCACCGAGCTTTGATGCGAGCTTGCTGATGGGCTTGAGAGGAATTCTGCCGATGGGCTTAAGCAGGGGCATATCTTTGTCAATCGTTATCTTTGCGTGATTTTTTGCAAGACGCTGAACTTCGCTGTTGAAAAGAATATCACCGAGTGTGTCGTTGAGCGAAAGGTTATCGGGATTGATTTCGTCACTTGCACTGAACCAGTTACGCACAAAGCTTTCGCATCCTTCGGGGAGAACATAATCGGGATTGGGAATATCCGTTCCGTTAACGGTAATTTCGTGTATACAGTCGCCCGATTTTGCGGTAATAACATTCTCGCCCTCTTTGATAACAGCATCAAAAACAAAAATCTTATCCGCTTCAAGTTCCGTGCTTTCGCCGTTGACGGTGAGAGTCACTTTGTCACAGTTGGAGTAGACCTTTATTGTCTGCTCACCCGTGGGTCTGTCAACAAATCTTTCGCCCGCAATGTGAACGAATTTTTCATCCGACCAATGTGCCTTATAAACATAGAAAGCATCTTTCCTGATTTTTCTGTCAAAGGTAACCAGACCCTTGTTGTTTCTGCCTCTTACGCCGCCTTCGTTACGGATTGCCGAGCCGAAGTCAAACATATTCCATACATATGAACCCCAGAGCCAGTCACGGGAATTGATAGCCTTGATATAATGCTCATGATAATAAGCCTGATATTCCTCTGTGTAGTCGCCCTGGACGGGATTGGCGGAATGAAGGTTGGTCATACCCTCTGCACCGTATTCGGAAAGGCTGAGCTTAAGATGAGGCTTTGCTTCGTGGAACTTATCGAGCCACTTGTCAATGCCGTCAACAGTCTGCATATACCAGCCGTAATAGTGGTTATATCCGAGAATGTCGGGGATTTCGTTGAGCTTTGAGTTGATTGAAGTCATGGTTACCTGAGCGGTAACGGTAGGTCTTGTTGAGTCAAGAGCATGAGCGATATCGTTAAGCTCTTTTATGCCCGATGCAAGACCTGATGCGGCGCCGTTGATGCCGATTTCGTTTGCAACGCTCCAGCAATAGATTGAGGGATGGTTATAATTCTGTCTGATAAGCTCTTCAAGCATAAACTTTGCCTGAGCCTGCTTTTTCTTGCTGAAATTTGAAATAACGGGAATCTCTGCCCAGACAAGGAAGCCTGCCTCGTCACAAAGGTCATAGAACTTCTCATCGTGCTGATAGTGGGCAAGTCTTACGGAGTTTGCGCCAACCTCCTTGATAAGCTCGATATCCTCTGCGTGCTCTTTAAGAGTGAGGGCATTACCCATCTGCCATCTGTCCTGATGTCTTGAAACGCCCTTCATTTTAATGTTCTTTCCGTTGAGGAAGAAACCTTTTTCGCTGTCAAAATAAAATTCACGCACACCGAATCTGTCGCTGACTTCGTCGATGATTTCTCCGTCCTTTTTGAGACGTGCGGTCATTGTGTAAAGATAAGGATTTGCGGTTGCATCCCAAAGAACAGGTTCTTCAATAAGGAGCTTAACGGCATCCTTATCTGCTTCGACCTCTCTTTTGGCAACTTCTTTTCCATCTGCGTCGGTAATAACGAATTCTTTTGTAAGTCCCATGCAGCTGCCCTCAATAAGGCTCTTGACGAACACTCTGCCGTCTGCCTTCGGAGTGATATACATACCACAAAGGCTCATGTCAAGAAGCGCAAAGTGAGACTGTGCAACACCGCTGATGATATTGACATCTCTGTAAATTCCGCCATAGAATGTGAAGTCCGCCATCTGA